>JALUYG010000201.1 GCA_027013105.1 Mariprofundus sp. | reverse complement strand
ACCGGTGATAGCGCAGCATAGAATACTGCCGATAAGGCCAGCGAGAATAGAACGGGCGAAGTGATATAGACAAATGCCCAGACAAATCCAAGGCCGATGGCGAAGCACATGGTGGCCAACGTCGCCGGATGCATCAACAGGCGATCAAATATGCCGCCCATCACTTCTCCCGGCGGTTGATTTTGATATTTCGGTTCATCAGGCGCTGGGCGAGTATTTTTGATAAATTGAGTAGCAAGCGGGAGGCATCGTGCGGTTTGATGGCTATCCATTCCTTCAAATCTGAACGCAGAAAAAACAGCACTTTGCAGTCTTCAAGCGCCACAATATCAGCGGTTCGCGGTAAATCCTCGGCCAATGCCACCTCGCCGAACAGCTCGCCACGATACATGCGGTCAATTTCCTTGCCGTCAAGTTGCACCGACACCTCTCCGGAGAGCAGCAGCACCGCACCGGCGCCGGCATTGCCCATCGAAAGAATGGATTCGCCCGCTTTGTATTCGCGGGGATGCATGCGGGAGACAAGCCAGTGAACGGATTTTTTCGGCACCTGGTCAAAGAGCGGGTTTTGTTCACACATGGCGCAGCTCTCTTCCATCCAATCTTTCTTCGGACGAAACAGCCGTAACCAGACTTCTTCATTCGCCATGAGTTCCCTTCCCGTTGTCATGTGATCATTCGCAAAGCTAGGAAATTATTGCGAAACATCAACAGGCGGGTTTGTCCGGTTCAAGGCGATGTTGTGGCGGATTATATGAAAACAGGAACTATTCCGCCCAGATAGAACAGGCAACTTACTGCAGGGCAGTTGATGAATAGTCCAGACTCAGGCTAGTACTTGCATGTCGGCATTGTTAGCGTTCCCCGATGCAGCTGGCGCAACATTTCGTCGAACAATATGGGTACTGGGCAGTTTTCATCTGGACATTTATTGAAGGGGAAACGGTATTTGTCGCCGCCGCCGCACTTTCGGCCGCAGGTGTTTTGCAGCCATGGGCGGTGATTCTCGTTGCTGCCGCTGGCGCATTTGCCGGCCACCTGTTCTTTTTTGTCATCGGCCGCTGGAAGGGTATCTCGTTCATCGAATCAAAGCCTTTTCTGAACAGGCACTATGCCACAGCCAATATGATTCTTGATAAATATGCGCACTGGTCGATCTTTATCTTTCAGTATTTATATGGCACCCGCATTGTGGCTGCCCTGCTCTTTGGTTGTTCCAGCATTGAGTTTTGGCGCTTTGCCCTGCTGCAGATTGTCAACTGCACCTCATGGGCGGTTATTATCTATGCGGTCGGCCATACACTGGGGCTGGCAGGGTTGGCAATTATGCACCGATTTGGCATATTCGGCTTGGTAGTAGTCCTTATCGTTGCAGGCATCATTGGCAGTATGATCTATTTGCGTTACGGCCATCACCATGTCAAACGTGCGCTAAAAGAAACAAAAGAAGGTCGAGATGAATAATCGATACTTATGGGCACGGAGGGTGTCATTGAGTCCATTATCTTGCATATTTATGAGTAGTGCAATCGTACTTCTTTATAAATGATTGTTGTTGTCGAATTTATTTGCCTGGAGCCCTGAAGGGGCACATGCTCTTGGTTGTAACTGAACTGATCTTATGCGTTTTGTGTGTGGTTGATAGAATATGCATTCACTGTTGATGATGCACCGGGAATTTCTGCCCGGCCGCAATGAACTGGCTACGCTGGCTGCGCATGCTGCGCGCATGAATGTCGCTTTTGCGCGCCTTAGTCAGGAGCATCAGGTCAACGATTCGGCTTCGCGTTTTTTCGGCCGCGGCCTGGAGTTCGAAGAGTTGCGCGCCTATCAGCCCGGCGATGATGTGCGAACGATCGATTGGCGGGCGACGGCGCGTACGGGCAGGCCGCATGTCAAAAAATATCGCGAGGATCGGCAGCAGGTGTTAATGCTGGCGCTGGAGGTGCGCGAGAGCATGCTGTTTGGTAGCGGCTGCACCAGCAAATGTGCGCAGGCTGTTCGGGTGGCGGCGCTGTTGGCGTACGCCATGAAGCATGGCAATCACCGCATCGGAATATTGCTATGGGGCGATTTCGGAACCCTGATCCTGCCGCCGGCTGCGGCTGCAGAGAGTTTGAACCGTCTGCTGGATGCGCTGGCCGGTGGCATTGCGAATGCGGGCGCTGACACGGACTGGGCGCGACATCTGGAGACGATGCCGCGCGGCCGCAAACTGGTGCTGATCTCGGATTTTATTCAGTGGCAGGCGTCGGACTGGCATCTGCTTGGTCGCTTGCGGCAACGCCATGAGTGCTGCGCAGTGCATATCAGCGACCCACGGGAACAGACGATGCCCGATGTGGGGCTGGCGCGCATCACCGATATGGCCGGCGCTGAGATGATGGTGATTGATAGCAGTCGCCAGTCGTGCCGCGACGCTTATGCCAACTGCTGGCAGGCGCACATGGAGACGCTGCGGCGACACTTTGCAGAAGCCGCCATGCCGCTGCGCTGCGTCTCGACCGGCGATGCGATGTCGTCCCTGACGCAGCGTATCAGCGGGCTGATGACCTGATGAGGCGAATGCAGTGATGCTATTGTTTGCTGCACTGCCGGTGATTGCCGGAGCGGATGCGCCGTTGCCGCCGGGCTGGTGGCCGTTGCCGCCGGGCTGGTGGCTGCTGGGGCTGGGGCTGTTTCTCTCTCTGCTGTGGGCGGCATATTTTGCCTTGCGCCGTTTTATCCGTCCGGCCCGAACCGTAGCCGGGCGAATGTTGCCGATTCGCGACCGCGCTTTGGCGGCGCTGGATGAGTTGGAGAGTCGGCGCGGGCTGGAGGCGCATGAAGTGGCCTATCGCCTGAATGAGATTTTACAGGCGGCGCTGCCGGCTGAGAAACAGGCCGAGCTCTGTTCAGAGCAGTCGTGGCAAAATTTCTGGCAGGAGTTGTCACTGCGTTACCGTCCGGTGATGACAGCCGGGGATGCGGATATCAAGCGCTGGCTTGGTCTGGCGCGGGGCTGGATTGAGCAGTTGCCTGTCGAAGAGACCAGGCCTGAGGGCGTGGATGGGGCGTTACGCCGGTGAGGGTGCGATAAATGGATCTACTTGGGCACCTGCGTTTGCTGCACCCATGGGGGTTGCTGGCGCTGGCGCTGCTGCCGTGGTTGCTCTGGCAGAGGCGATCCGGTGATTTGCAGCCGCGTGCGCTGGCGCATCCGTCGCTGGCGTGGTTGCGCCAGAGCTTTCCGACCCGGCGCATGGTGAATATGCGCTGGCTGCGGCTGCTGGCGGCGCTGGTCTGGTTGTTGTGGTCGCTGGCGCTGGCCGATCCGCAATGGGTGGATGGTGAAATGTCCGTCAGCCGAGAAGGGCGCGATGTGATGTTGCTGGTGGATCTCTCCGGCAGTATGGTGATTCGGGATTTTTCACTCTCGGGCGAGGCTATGAACCGGCTACAGACGCTCAAGCATGTGTTCAACAATTTCGCCCACCGTGACGTGGCGCTGGAATCCGGTGGTATTCTGAACCGGCTGCAGGCGATTCAGCATGTACTGGCGCCGTTTATCATGGAGCGCGCGGCTGATCGTCTGGGATTGGTGGTGTTCGGTGATGAAGCCTATATCCAGTCGCCGCTGACCTACGATCATGAACTGGTTCGCAAGCTGCTGCTGGATGAACGAATCGGACGGGTGGGCGAGAAAACCGCCATCGGCACCGCCATCGCACTGGCCGCCAGACATCTGGAGCAGGCCGCCCGCGTGCGCAAGATGGGCGGCGGACAGGTGATGGTGCTGCTGACCGACGGCCGCAATAACGCCGGCACGATCACGCCGTTGCAAGCGGCCAGACTGGCGCAGATGCATGGCGTCCGCATCTATACAGTGGGCGTGGGTTCACAATTGCGCCATGGCGGTGACGATGCGGGATCTCTCGATGAAAAAACATTGAAAAAGCTTGCTGCCATGACCTCCGGCGCCTATTTCCGCGCCACGGATACCGGCGCGCTGGCGCGCATCGCCGCCCGCATCAATGAACTGGAAAAGGTGGAAGATCAGCATACCGATTATCTTGCATCGGTAACACTCTATCCGGCGCTGTTGCTGGCGGGTCTGGCGCTGGGCTGTCTGATGGTCTGGCTGGCGCGCGGCAGGGAGGCGATTCCGTGATGGCGTCTTTCTCGCAATCGTGGATGCTGTTGCTGACGCAGTTCAATTGGCGTGCGCCGGCATGGCTGCTGCTGATTCCGCTGGTGATTGTGGTGGCGCTGCTATGGCAGTATCGGGTCAGGCCGGCGCGCAACGTGCTGGCGCGGGTGCGCCGTTATGCCGATACGAAGATGTGGCCGCTGGTGGTGCGCGGGGCGGCGGATGACGATGAACAGCAGTCCCGAATGGCGCGGATTTTGAAGGATCTGGCCGGCTGGCTGGGGCTGATCCTGCTCTTGCTGACGCTGGCTGGTCCGCGGTGGCAACATGAGGATGCAACCGTATTCAGGTCAGGATCGGATATTGCCGTGGTGATGGATATGTCGCGTTCCATGCGTGTTGTCGATGGGCAGTCGGGGGCGGCGCAGCCGAAGCATGCGGTGCGGCAGGATCGGTTGCATCGGGAAAAAGATGAATTGCATGATTTTCTGCAGCGTCTGCACGGCGATCGTGTTGCCCTGGTGGCGTTTGCCGGGCGCGCTTTTTTGCTATCGCCGTTGACGCCGGATTATGGCGTGGTGATGCACCTTGCCCGCCAACTGCGCCCGGATATGATTACCGATCAGGGCAGCGATCTGGCGGCCGCCTTACGGCAAGCCATGCAGGCGCTCAAACCGGCGCGTGGCCATGGACGGGCAGTGGTGCTGCTGACGGACGGGGAGAATGTGGATCAGGGTGAACTGAAACAGGCGGCTGCGGCGCTGGCCAGAGCAAGCATTCCGGTGTTCGTGCTGGGGGTTGGTACGCCGGAGGGTGGCTTGGTGCCGGCGGATGACGGGCGTTTTGTACATGATGCAGCCGGGCGGGTGGCGCAGAGCCGGCTGCATGAGCAGCGCCTGAAGGCGCTGGCCAGAGCCACTGGCGGCGTCTATGCGCGTATGCGATCGGATGGCGGCGACTGGGATGCACTCTACGATGGCGGCATGGTGCAGACGGTGAAACGAACGCGCGTCGCTTCGCGCCAGCGGTTGCGCTGGCGCGAAGCATTCGCCTGGGCGCTGATGCCGGCCATGCTGCTGTTCGGTGTGTGGTGGAAATCACGCATGCGGGCGTGGCAGACATGAGGTGGCGGGCGTGAGGTGGCAGGCGTCAGGCGTCAGGGGGCGGATGATTGCTCTGGTTATAATATTATGCTGCGGTTCCGGGCAGGCTGATGCGGGCTGGTTTGTGCCTGAGAATCGCATCGCGTGGCAAGCGTGGCAGCGCGGCGATGATGCAGGATCGTTGCAACATTGGGATCAGAGCAGCAAGGGTGTTTATGGTCGCGCTACCGTGCTGCTCGGCATGGGGCGACTGCGAGAGGCTGAACGCGGCTTTCGTCAGGCGCTGGATCTGGCGGCAGGGCTGAAGCCGGATTATATTGCCAGCATCTGGTATAATCTTGGTAACTGTCTCTATCGGGAGGGGGCGTTGCAGCAGGCGCGAGAGGCGTGGCATCAGGCGTTGAGTTATGATGCCGGACATGCCAAAGCGGCGCATAATCTCGCGCTGCTGGATGCATTTCTCAAACAGCGCCGGGTACCCGGCGGCAGCGCTGCAGCATCCGGTCGCAAAGCGCGCAGCGCGGGGCGCAGGCGGCAGGCGGAACAGCAGTCCATGGCGGCCGATGCCGGGTCAGCAGATCAACATCAGCGGAGCAGAAAGACAGAGCAGGGCGGGGGCAGTACGGATATGGCAGGGTTGAATCAGGCAAAACGGAATGCGGCTGCGGTTCGCGATCGCATGGATCTGTTTCTCAAGCATCGTCTGGCGGAGAAATCGGCCTCCGCGTTGCCGGCTCGTCGGGGCGCGCCGTGGTGATCTGCTACTCGCGTATGGCTGGCTCCCTGTTGTGGGCGTTCTGCATGGCGTGGACGGGGCTGGGCCTGATGCAGCCTGCCGCAGCGCTGGCGGCGACATTTTCGGTGACCGTCGATCACACCACGACAGGCAGCAATCACACCTTGCAACTGGCGGCGCGGCTGGAAGGGAGTAGCGGCGATTTCAAACTGGATATCTCGCCGCTTGAGAAAGATTTTTATGTAACCGCCGAACATGACCGACATCTGGCCGGGCAGTGGCGTGAAAAGCATTATCGGCTTGGCGCCAAGCACAAGGGGCTGTTCAGGGTGCCGGCGCTGAGTGTGACGGTTGATGGCAAAAAACTGCGCAGTCAGCCATTTCAGATCAGGGTGCTGGCCACAGACGGCGAGGTGGATGATGTGCGTTTATGGGTGGAAGATAGTCTGGATAGAAAACAGGCGTGGGTGGGCCAGCAACTGGCGTGGCGGATGCGGGTGTTGAGCAGCTATCCGTTTGCGGCGACGCCAGAGGTTGGATTGCCTAAGTTCGACGGCTTTGACGTACGCAAGGTGAGAGACGGCGCGAGCGGTAGCGCTGTGCTGAAAGGGCGCAGGGCGTACACAAAATCCTGGCTTTATCTGCTTTATCCCCGCCATGCCGGTGAATTGCATATTACGCGACCAGTGGTTGCCGCATCGCTGTCGCAGCGGGTGAAGACGCGCCGTATTGCATCCGGCAACCCGGACTTCGATGCCGGCGAAACGCATCTCCATTCAAAAAAGGCGCACGGCAATGCGTTGACTGTGCAGGTGCGCGCTTTGCCGCCGGCCGCAGCTGGGTTGCCTGTTGGTGAGTTGGCGATTGCATCGGCGACGGCGGATGCGAAGATCTACAGTCGGGAGCCGCTGACTTGGAATATTCATCTGACCGGCAAGGCGGTAAAACCTGACGATATGCCGGACTTGTGGAAAATTTTGGAGCTGGATCGCAGCGTTGCGGCAGTGCGCGAGAAACCTCTGATCACTGTGCGCCAGGATGGCGCGCAGATGCGGGTGGAGCAGTTGTATCGCCTGATTCTGACGCCGCGGTCGCCAGGGCGACTGCAACTTCCCGCCATTGACGTGGCTTTTTTTAATCCCGATCACGGTCGCATAGAGCATGCGCGAGTCGCCGCGCGCGCCATGCAGGTGGCGCCGGCGCGCCATGCCCGGCGCAATAATGAAGGGTTTGAGATTGACGCAGTCGCTGTCGGGCATGCGCACGATGGCGGACAAGGCGTTGTGACTGGTTGGTGGAAACTGACTGCCATCGCCATGTTTGTGTTGTGGCTGGCGACAGTGGTTGCGTGGTTATTTCAGGGGCGCGCCGGCCTGCGCTGCAAGTTGCTTCCCGGTCGCCGCCAAAACCGCCGTCCTTCCCTGCGTCAGCTGCGCGCCGCCAGGGATTCCAGCGCCCAGTTTGATGCCATGCTTGGCGTAGTGGGGTTGCCCGATCGCATCACGCCGCTGGGGTTGCTGGCGCTGTTTCCGGAATTGAAACATGGCGAAGATGGAGAAGAATTTGTGCGATGGTTGACGGCGCTGGAGCAGGGACGCTGGCGTCATGGCCAATTGCCTGCGTCGCTGGATGAGAAATATCAGCAGCAGTTTGTCAACTGTATCGATGCTGCCATACAGGCAAGAGGCAATGTCGCACCGGCGTCGTTTAACCCGGCCTGCTTCGGACGCATCGGCGGCTAAGCGCCAAAGATATATTTTGTTGACAGCTTTTTTTAGGCTTTTATAGTTGCAGGCGGAATGAATCATGTATGAGCACACGTTCATTACCAAATAATTGAGGAGGCAACTTATGAGTACAGTCTATGAACAGTTAGGTGGCGAGGCGGCAATTGATGCGGCGGTGGATAATTTTTATCGCCGGGTATTGAACGACCCTTATGTCACACCATTCTTTGAAGGTGTGGATATGGAGAAGCAGGCTGCCAAACAGAAAGGGTTTCTGACCATGGTGACCGGCGGTCCGAACAACTATACCGGCAAGGATATGCGTGAAGGCCACAAACATCTGGTTAAAATGGGGCTGGATGACACCCATTTTGATCATATTGTCTGCCATCTGCGTTCCACGCTGGCAGATCTGGGCGTACCGGCCGAGCTGATTAAAACAGTCGCTGATGTCGCGGAATCCACACGCGACGATGTGCTGGATCGCTAGGAGGTAACTGCGATGGGGTTTCTTGAAATTATACTGCCGATTATTTTACTGGTTGTGATCCTGGTCGGGTTTATCAGTCTGGCCAACAAGCCATATGAATCACCGAAGCCGGTCGCCAGCGGCGACGCCTATAGCGGTGGCAACGAGACGCTGTTTGCGCAACTGGGTGGCGCCGGCGCGGTGGACGCAGCGGTGGATATCTTTTACCGTCGCGTATTGAACGATCCGTATGTTGTGCCTTTTTTCGAGGGTGTGGATATGGAGAAGCAGGCGGCCAAGCAGAAAGCCTTTTTGACCATGGCTTTCGGCGGTCCGCACAACTATACCGGCAAGGATATGCGCGAAGGCCATAAGCACCTGATCAAGATGGGGTTGAATGACTCCCATTTCGACCATATCCTGATGCACATTCGCTCCACGCTGGCGGAGCTCGGCGTAGGCAAGGATTTGATCACTCAGGTGATTGCTGTTGCCGAATCTACGCGTGACGACGTGCTGGATCGCTAGGCGCAAGTTGTTGATTCCGTAAAGGGGGCCAACGGCCCCCTTTCATATGGGGCAAACAACGTGTTTGCATGGGCTTTTTCATCTTGTGATCTGTTGTATGCACAGGGTGGAGGAAGTCCATGCGCGTTAATATGAAACTGTAGCTATTTAGCAAGGTCGCACTCTGATGTGTCATGATGTTTGGTGTAAATGCTGTTCGGGAGGAGGACTCGATGCCGACAATTCGATTTGAAGGTCAGGATTATTTCTGTGCCGAAGATGAAACGCTGCTGGATAGCCTGGCGCGCCACGGCGTGATGCTGCCTTCATCCTGTAAGGCGGGATCCTGTCAGACCTGCCTGACGCGGGCCTTGAAAGGAACTCCGCCGGCAGCAGCGCAGCAGGGGATCAAGGATACCATGGCGGCACAAGGCTATTTTTTGGCATGCATGTGTAAGCCGGTGGAAGATATGGAGATCGGACTGGCCTCGGTGTCGCCCAGATATGCGGCGAAAGTGCTGGCCAAAGATGAGCTCAATGCCTCGGTAATGCGTTTGCGCATGGATTGTCCGGACGGATTTTCCTATCGCGCCGGTCAGTTCATCAACCTGACTCGCGCCAGTGATGATCTGACTCGCAGTTACTCTCTGGCCAGTGTGCCCGACGACGACTTTCTGGAACTTCAGATCAAGCGGGTGCCGGATGGCCGGATGAGCAACTGGTTGTTTGATGAAGTCGGTGTTGGCGACGAGATGGCGTTTTTCGGCCCCTCCGGAGATAGTTTTTATATGGCCGGCAATCCGGAAAGGCCGTTGTTGCTGGCTGGCGCCGGCACCGGCCTGGCGCCGCTCTACGGTATTTTACGCGATGCATTGGCGACCGGCCATAGTGGGCCGATTCACCTGTTTCATGCCAGTCTGGCAACGGCCGGCCTGTATCTGATCGATGAGTTGCGGGCGCTGGCGGGTGCGCACGACAATCTGTACTACACTCCGTGCGTGCTGCACGGAGATGCGCCAGCGGGCGGATTGCAGGGCAATATTGTCGATATTCCGGCGCGGGAGCTTGGTTCGTTGAGCGGATACGGCGTCTACCTGTGCGGCGATCCTCCGATTGTGAATGCGCTGCGTCAGAAAACATTTTTGGCCGGCGCCTCCATGCAGGATATCCATTCCGACCCGTTTGTATTTGCGCCAGCCCCTTAACCCTTTTCGGCTCCTTGGTTGAAATTCGCTGCATGATGCAGGAGTCGCGGTCAGTTCGGTTTTTGCCCGGTTGTGCGGAAGCCGACCCAATTGGCGGCGTGCGATAGCGTGGACTGGCTGTCGGCTGATGCTGTTGCTGGACATCCGGGGGTAAAATAGCTATAAATCCGACCTCAAATAAAGGGGAGTCCTTCCAATGAAAAAAAATGTTGTGATTGCGCCGTCTATTCTGTCGGCAGATTTTGCCAGTCTGGGCGAAGAAATTAGAGCTGTGGATGAGGCCGGAGCGGACTGGATTCATTTCGACGTGATGGATGGCTCCTTTGTGCCGCCGATCACGATTGGCGATAATGTATGCAAGGCGATTCGCCCCCACACGGAAAAGCCGATCGACGTGCATCTGATGGTGAATCACCCGGAAACACAGGTTGAGGCCTTTGCCAGAGCCGGGGCGGATTATATTACAGTGCATCAAGAAGTAAGCCCGCATCTGGAGCGCACGCTGCAATATATTCGTTCATTGGGAGCAAAGGCTGGCGTAAGCCTGAATCCGGCTACGCCGGTATCAACCATTCAGCATGTGCTGCACTGCGTCGATATGGTGTTGCTGATGAGTGTGAATCCGGGGTATGGCGGTCAAAAGTATATACATGCCGTGACCGACAAGATACGTCAAACGCGCAGGATGCTGGATGATGCCGGTTGCGATGCGCGTCTGGAAGTCGATGGCGGCGTTAATGCCGCGACAATGGCGGAAGTGGCATGTGCAGGAGCGGATACGTTTGTTGCCGGATCTGCCGTCTATGGAAAGCCGGATTATGCCGCAGCTATTGCAGAATTGCGGGATTTGGCGTCGGCCTAAAGCTGAGGGGGTATGGCGGGGATTAGATGAAGGATTATTAATCCCATATTAATTTAGTGGTATAATCGACCGCTAAAATCGTTATAGTTCGAGCTTGTATTGTGAATCTTGAAGGGAATCATTGGTCTGGTGCGGGTTTATTCGGCTGAATCAATGGGTTCTCTGATGTTGTAGTTAGATTACAGATGAGGGGAGGAGTTTCAATATGTGGCAGAGAGTGAAAACGCCTTGGCTATCAAAAATCGGGCAGGTGTTGTTTCTTGCTGTGATGGGGCTGATGCTGCCTGTCGGCGCCTGGGCGGATGATGTCAGCGATGCGAAGCAACCGATTGAATTTCCCCATGTGCGGCATGCAAGTAAATTCAAGATTAACTGTATGTATTGCCACACTTATGCGCGCCGCAGCAAGGTGGCGGGCATACCTCCAGTAGCCAAGTGCATCGGTTGTCACCAACATTTGCCTTCGGTGCGCAATAAGCCGCGTATCAAAAAGCTGTTCTCCTACTGGGAGCAGAAAAAACCAATTCCATGGCGCAAGGTGCATGATGTTCCGGATTTCGTGCATTTCACTCACAAGCGTCATATTCAACGTTTTATCTTTAAAGATGGTCGTCCCACACAGCAGGTCTGCGGCATGTGTCATGGCGATGTGAAAACATTCACGGTGGGTCGTAAAATTCGTCCGTTGACCATGGGCTGGTGTCTGAGTTGCCACGAGCAGTTCCAGGGGACATCTGATATTGGTAAGCCGGCGCCGGCCAAGCGCTGGATGATTCCGGTCGCGGCGACTGATAAACCCGTCATGGAAGTGGCGCATCCGCAGCCGGCCGTGCTCGATCCGGAGCATCCCAAGACAATGAAAGTTGCCGAAATTAATAAGCTATCTGAACGATTGCCGAAGAAGATTCGCGAACACCTTGTACATGCGCCGCACGATTGCTGGCAATGTCACAAATAACCACGTTGATGTCGGCATTCAGGGAGATTTGATGATGAGTCAAAAAACTAAAGTAAGCAATAAAAGTGACTGGAGTCGCCGCACCTTTCTCAAGGCGATGGGGTTGGGTGGCGCCGGCAGTGCGCTGGTGCTGAGCGGTTGTGGCGATACCGATATTGTCAATGAAGTGGATCTCGAAGTCCGTAAGGAGTTGGTTGAACCCAATGTCGATCCGCAGGATTTTGTGCGCCCCGGCGTGGAAATGTATTACGCATCAACCTGTCGGCAGTGCCCGGCCGGATGCGGGGTTCATGGCCGTATTCGTGAAGGTCGCGTGTTGAAGCTGGAGGGCAATCCGGCATCTCCGGTGAATCGCGGTCGTCTGTGTATGATGGGGCAGGCTGGACTGCAGGGGCACTATAACCCGGATCGTCTGACCAAGCCGATGATGCGTAAAGGCGGTAAGCTGGTCGAAGTATCATGGGATGAAGCTGAAAACACGTTGAAAAAAGCTATGGGCCGGAAGAACGCCAGGCTGGCATGGCTGAACGGCGCCACCAGTGGGCACCATGGCGCGCTGATCTCAACTTATCTTGAAACTATCGGCTCAAAAAATCATTTCGTGTTTGACACGCTGCCGCCGGCAGTCGGGCATGCGGCCAATGAGGAGATGTTCTCCTATGCCATGCCTAAGCTTGATTTTGATAAGGCGCAATTAATTGTTTCATTCGGCGCAGACTTTCTGGGAACCTGGATGTCGCCGGTGCAGTTCGCTACGCAGTATGCCAACTTCCGCAGCGCTCCGCGCGGTACGCTAGTGCAGATTGAGCCCAAGATGACG
>JALUYG010000200.1 GCA_027013105.1 Mariprofundus sp. | reverse complement strand
ACCGATCTGATGGCGGGCATTCCCGGCATCAATTACACCATTGGCGCCGCCTATGTCGGCAAGGACAAACGCTATTTCCGTGCCGGCGGCACCTCTTTCGCAGCGCCCATGGTGGCGGGAACCGCATCGCTGATCTGGGCGCACTATCCGAAGCTGAGCAACCGGCAGGTTAAAAACATGCTGCTCAATTCGGCCAGAGACATTGAAAACCCCGGCTGGGATCAGTTGACCGGTTATGGTCTGCTTGATGCCCGTGCAGCGCTGAAAGCCGATCCCGATTATTATACCATTGCCAGAATCGGCAAGATCAAGCCGATCCGGCAAAACGGCAAAGTCGTGATCGCAGTATCGGGTAGCAGCAGCAGTTCAGACTACCGCGATGCATGGCTGGAACTGGGATTTGGCGAAAAACCCCGAAAATGGAAAAAGGTCAGCGGCTCCATTGCCAATGGTTCCGAAAACACCACGCTTGCACGAATCAGCGCCAAACAGATCACAAAACGCGGTAAATGGACTGTGCGACTGATCGTCAAAACCAGAACGCATGGAAAAATCGAGTCTCGGGGGAGTATGGATATCAACTGATGAGGTGATCAATATGCATTTTACATGAAATACTTGCACAAAAAGAAAAATTTGCTATAAGAATACATCATGGAATCTAATCGGGAGGAGAGATAATATGCATACAACCATATCACAACTGAAAATATATATTTCCACGCTACTGCTGGCCATCGCCATGATTGCGGCGGCAGGTTCAGCATCCGCCGTCACGGGGGGCGACTTTGGCATAGGGGAGCTGCCGCCGGGCACCGAGATCACCATCTTTGGTGATGGCTTGGGAGAAAAAGGGCAAGTGGTCACAGTGGACAAAAACAGACACTTCGACGCCGAAATTCCGTGCATTCCCGGAGCCTCCTATCATGCCGAATGGGTAGATGAAAACGGCAAAAAGCACCGTGGCACCAGCGCCTACCTCTGCCCGGAAGCAGCAACAAGCTCGGATATAGGATGGTGGATTGTTGGTGGCATTGCTGCAACCGCAGGAGCCTATGCCGTGGCAACACAATCTGACTCATCTACTCCAGGCACAAGTACTACCCCAGGAACCCCTGTAGGTCCCGGCCCATTCACATCATGCACTGTCAGAATCACAGGCAACCCTGATACTGCGGTAAGCGGTGGCCCAACCACTTTCACTGGTTCTCCTTTTACTTTTTTTGGCACACCAGGGCACATTCTTACGTTGGTGTTTCTTGCCGCAACAGACCCCACAGGAGGATGGAGTATAGCCGCTTCTGGCCCAGGAGTTTGTAGTGGTAGCTTCTCAACGGCCGGTACAACATTCCCGTTAACTGGTACAGGCACGAGCACATGCGGTATTAGCACCATGACTATCGTAAATTGTATATAACTAAGCAATTATTCCCGGCGTAACGCTTGAATCGGATCCAGCCATGCGGCACGCATGGCTGGATACATGCCGACGACCATGCCGGTCACGATGGATATTCCCAGACCGAGCAGCACCGCCTGCATACTGATCATCACCTGCCAACCCAGCATGGTGCTGATCAACAATGCCGCGGCGCTGCCTGTCACGATCCCCAGCACGCCGCCGCTCACCGTCAGCAGTACGGTTTCGGTGACAAACTGCTGCATAATATGCAAGCGCGATGCCCCGAGCGCGCGGCGCAGACCCACCTCCATGGTGCGTTCCATCACTGTCGCCAGCATGACATTCATAATGCCCACACCCCCCACAATCAGTGACAACAGCGCACTCCAGAACAGGATCAGATTAAACACCCGTTTGGATTCCTGTTCATGGCGCAGCAAATCACCCGGGATGGTGACCTTGTAATCGTGCATGTGGTGATGCAGGCGACTCAGAATCCTGTCCACCCCCGCCGCCACAGCGCGGATGCCGGCTGATGCATTCACCGCAATATCCAGCCGATCGATTTGCGCCTGCCTGCCTCTGGAGAGCAGCATGGTACTGTAGGGCACGAACACCTTCTGATTGTAATAATACTCTCCCGGAATTTCCCTGACCTGTTTATGATCACGCGATTTCAGCAGGCCGATGACGCGAAACCACGCCTCGCCAATGCGAACAGATTTGCCCAGCGGCTGCTCAAACGGAAACAGCCGTTGCCGTATGCCGCTACCGAGTACGCATACCCGCTTTTTCTCGCCGATA
>JALUYG010000199.1 GCA_027013105.1 Mariprofundus sp. | reverse complement strand
AATAGATCGAACTCAGCCTCACGCCATGGATTCGGAAGATCATTTGAAACTCGATATGCCGCTGGCCGCCGGTGAAGTGGCGCTGGTCGGGGCGGGTCCCGGCGCAGCGGCTCTGTTGACGCTGGCTGCTGCCAGACTGATCGGCGATTGCGATGCAATCGTGTACGATGCGCTGGTCTCCGATGAGGTGATGGCGATGGCCGATGCTGCGGCCGAAAGGATTCCGGCCGGTAAACGCGGCGGACGCGCCTCTGCCAGCCAGCACGATATTTGTGAAACGCTCATTCGACTGGCCAAAAGCGGCAAACGCATTGTGCGGCTCAAGGGCGGCGATCCGTTTGTGTTCGGGCGCGGCGGCGAAGAGGCGCGTGCGCTGGCCGCCGAGCGCATCCGCTTCAGAATTATTCCCGGCATCACTTCCGGAATTGCAGCGCCGGCCATGGCCGGCATTCCGGTCACTGATCGTTCGGTCAATGCCACGCTGGCATTTTTGACCGGCCATGAGGCCAGTGAGAAATCACGCATGGACTGGCGGGCGCTGGCCCGCGCGTTTCCTGTGCTGGTTTTCTATATGGGGGCGAGAAACCTGCCGGATATCGCCAATCGGCTGCTGGATGCCGGACTTGCGAAACAGACGCCGCTGGCCATTATTCGCAACGCAACGCTGGCCGGTGAACAGACCAGGCTTGCAACCCTGAGCGAGGCGGCTGAAGGCCGCGTGATTGCCCGGTCGCCATCGATTGTGATCGTCGGCGATGTCGTCGCCAACAGAATCTGCTGGAAGGATTGAATATGAATAAACCACCCATGATGCCCTACAAGCGCCACGCCATAATGTGTTGTGGGAAGAGCTGCGGCGAGAATATGCCGCTGCTGAATTATCTGAAAGAGAAGGTGGTTGAAGCCGGCCTGACGGCAGGCGATCCGAACGCGGTGCGCGTTAATCGCGCCGGATGTCTGGGCGTATGCGCCGAGGGGCCGATCATGGTGGTCTACCCGGAAGGCGTCTGGTATTGCCACCTCGATGAGGCGGGCATCGACCGGATTGTCGAAGAGCATTTCAAGGGCGGTCAACCGGTCGAGTCGTTATCATTTTATCGCTACGCCTGAATATGTTAAGGATACGCTCTGAGTTATTCAGAGATTCCTTAAGAGTCAGAATGGCCAGGGTGCTTTCAAATCTGGTTGGAAGCGATACCATGTGTCCGGATTGGAGCGTCCTATGAAAATCTTATTCGTGATCATCGCCCTGTTCGGCACGGTTGTTTTTGAGGATATGGCCTCGGCCCAGGCCGAGACGCGCTACATTGTCGATCAGGCCAAACTGCCGCTGCGCTCCGGCCAGAGCACCAGCCATGCGATCGTGCGCATGCTGCCCAGCGGCATGGCTGTGCAAGTGCTGGAGCAGTCATCCAGCGGCTATACCCGTGTGCGCACCCCCGGCGGTAAGGAGGGGTGGATACTCAGCCGCTATCTGATGAAAGAGCCGGCGGCGCGGGTGCGTCTGATTGCTGCGGAAAAAGAGCTGAGCAAACTGCATCAGTTGAAACAGCAGAGGGCGGACCTTGAACAACAGCAGCGCAAACTTCAGACAGAAAACAGCAAACTGCAGCATGAGCTGGCGCATATCAGGAAAACTGCCGCCAATGCGGTGGCGATCGCCAATGAAAACAGCGCCCTGAAAGCCAAAGCGGCAAAGGCCGAGCAGGCATTTGAATCGCTGCGTCGGGAAACCGATAGCATTAGAAGCGGTGCGCAACAGCGCTGGTTTATGCTTGGCGGCGGCGCCATTCTGCTTGGTATTCTGCTCGGTCTGATCTTGCCTCGCCTGAAATTCCGCCGCAAAGATCGCTGGAGCAGATACTAAGGCGCATGGCTATTATCAATCGTCGCGCGCGGCACGAATATCATATTCTGGAAACCTTTGAGGCCGGCATGATTCTGACCGGCCCTGAAGTGAAATCCATTCGCCTCGGGCAAGCCAATCTGGCCGAAGCGCACTGTCTGGTACGTCACGGCCGCGTGTTGCTGATGGGCTGTCATATCAGTCCCTACAAACCGGCTGCCATGAATAATCCCAAAGAACCGTCCAGAACCCGCGAACTGCTGCTTAAAAAACACGAACTGGAACGGCTGGAGGGGAAACTCAAGGAGCAGGGCCTGACGCTGGTGCCTCTGAAGCTCTACTTCAATGCCCGCAATTTCGCCAAG
>JALUYG010000198.1 GCA_027013105.1 Mariprofundus sp. | reverse complement strand
GACATCCAGCGCAGGGCGCGTGTGAAGCGCAAGACCTACATCGATGATGAAACCTATCTGGCCATCACAGGCGAGCTGACTGAGTGGGAAGCCAAGGTGTGCGATCTTATTTACATGGTTGGTGGTCGCCCCGGTGATGTGCTGCAGTTAAAACATACGGACATCAGTGACGGCATTATCCACTACACCGCTGCCAAAAACACACAGTCTCTGGAAATAGAAATGAACCGCGACCTGGCCGCATTGGTGGCTTGGTTCTATTCATGGAAGCGCAAGCAGGGCGTGCTGTCTCGCCATGTGGCCTGCTACCCACGGACAGCACGGCAGGATATGCGAGGCAAACCATTGTCCGTTCCATACATGAGCCGCAAGTTTACAGCAGCGTGCCGCAAGCTCGGTTATGTCATGCGTGATAAATCAGGTCACCCGGTGGATAGCAACGGTGACAAGGTGGATGTGAACTCAGCCAAAACACTATATGAGCTGCGCGATCTGCGTCCAAAAGGATTGACCGATGAATTCCTTGCCGGCGGCGAAAACAACAAAGGAGGTCACAAGACGGAAGCCATGAAGCAACATTATCGCAGGGTTTCCGTCCCCATAAAAGCAGCCTCAAACGTCAAGGCTCTGGTGAAATAGTTGGAAAATAGTGGGACTTTTGTGGGACTGCAAAATAAAAAAGCACCTAGATTTCTCTAAGTGCTTATTATTACTGCTAAAAATGGCGCTCCCTGAGCGATTCGAACGCCCGGCCTTCTGATTCGTAGTCAGATGCTCTATCCAGCTGAGCTAAGGGAGCCTGTTGTCACCTCTTTCGAAGCGGGCCGAAGGGTAATACCTTTCAACCAAACTTTCCATTCTGGATCGTCCATGCCAAACAATTCCGGAAATTTTGCATATAACCAGCCGCGATAATGCACCTTGCCACCCCGACTGATCTCAACGAAGGCGGCGGGATTATCCACATTTTCATCGTTGAGAAAAGCTTTATGTTTAATCCGCAACCCGGTAGCCAGTCCAAGCAGTTGAACATCCCAATCGCTGACGCCGGTTTTTTCGCCCACTGCCAACGTGGTGTGAACCACTTTTGTCGTACTCTTCTGTAGCCAGACAATTTCCGCTTTTCCCTGCTGGGTGGCCGCCCAGTCAGGTAAAGCGCTTTTGATACCGCTACTGCCATGCGGGTCATCAGGCGCTTCAAGCGGCAACTGCCACTGAATCTGTTCGGGTTTCTGCTGCTCGCAGGCGGACAACATCAACAGGGCAATGGCGATAAACGCTATTTTTTTCATGCCAGCTCCTGTTTACGAGATAGACGGCTCTGCCGCCTATCTCATAAGATGGCGGAGAGAGAGGGATTCGAACCCTCGATAGGTTTTAGCCTATACACCCTTAGCAGGGGCGCGCTTTCAGCCGCTCAGCCATCTCTCCGTATACCCGATGAAGTCGTAAAACCCCCATCCATGGTCACTCTGATGATTTCTTACGAAATCATCAGACCTGATTGTCATTATAACTGGCGGAAGGGGTGGGATTTGAACCCACGGAAGTGTTACCTTCGCCGGTTTTCAAGACCGGTGCATTCAGCCGCTCTGCCACCCTTCCAATCGTTATGTTCGCCGCCCCTTGGCGACGGGGGCGAACAATATCATGCAAGGTATGCATGGCAACATTTATGGCGTTCCAACCAATCGGCGTTCACACGTTCAACCCGAATCGGAATCCTGCGTTCCTCCATCTACAGCATGGGCCTGTCGAAAAACATAGCCATGACCGGTACGCGCCATCATCATCCGCTGCCTATGTTCCAATCGCACCGAAGAGAGGATAACCGATTCAGGCAATGACACCCAAACGGCAGATCGACGCGCAGGAAAACCGGCAAAAAGATGGCGCCGACGAACCGCAGAACCACAATGCGGCTTGTGTCGAGGTGGCAGTGTTCGCCCCGCTTGCAGGCAGCTTCACCTATCGCTGGCCACCGTCGCTGGGCGCCCCGATCGCTGGCATCCGTATCCGTATCCCCTTTGGCAACGGTGAGCGATACGGCGTGGTGCTGGACGTCGTTTCCGAGCCGGCAGGCGCTGTCAAACTGAAAACAGTGTCAGACAGGCTGGATGCGCAACCGCTGCTGAGTGGCGCCAGAGTGCAGTGGCTGAAGCGGGTGCAGCGCTACTGTCTGGCGCAGCCCGGAGAGCTGTGGCGCACGGCGCTGGGCTGGGCGATGCTGGATGATTCGCGAAAATATCGCTGTCCCGACCGGGAGCAGCTGGCGCGCCACTACCCTGCGCTGGCCGACCTGTTTCATTCCCGCGCCGCCATCAGCATGAAGACCATCCAGCAACGCATCGCCAACAGAAGCGGCTGCCACCACATGCTCAGGCAGGCGTGCAGCGACAACCTGGTCGAAGAGCTTCCGCCTGAACCGGCATGGCCTGCAGCGAGGACGGATGCGGACGCGCCAGTCCCTCAGCCGACCCCGGCACAACAACAGGCCATCGACGCCATCACCGGTGAATTGCACCACTTTCGCCCGTTTCTGCTGTTCGGATGCACCGGCTCCGGCAAAACCGAGGTCTATCTGCAAGCCGCCGCTGCTGTGATTGCCAACGGCGGGCAGGTGCTGGTGCTGGTGCCGGAAATCGGCCTGACGCCGCTGTGGCTGGCGCGCTTGCGACAACGCTTTCACCACGCCGCGCTGTGGCATTCCGCAATGAGCGCCAAAGAGCGGCTGGTGGTGCGCCAACACCTGAACGATACGGAAATTCTGATCGGCACCCGCTCCGCCCTGTTTCTGCCGCTGCCGCGCCTGGCTCTGATCGTGATCGATGAAGAGCATGACGCCAGTTTCAAGCAGCAGGATGGCATGGCGTATTCCGCCCGTGATATGGGCGTGCTGCTGGCCCAGCAGCTGAATATCCCCATTGTGCTGGGCTCGGCCACGCCCAGTCTGGAGAGCTGGAGCCGGGTCAAAATCGGTCATTATCAGCGACTGAATCTGCCCAGCCGCATTCAGCGCAACACGACGCCTGTCCGGGCCAAAGTGGTGGATATGCGCAGCGTGGACGGCCCTGTATCCGAACCGCTCCGCACAGCGCTGCAACAGACGCTCAACGCGCATGAACAGTCCATCCTGTTTCTCAATCGACGCGGGTATGCGCCGGCGCTGCAGTGCACCGCGTGCGGCGATGTGCCGCAGTGCCCGGATTGCTCACTGCGACTCACGCTGCACCGCAAAGCAGCACAGCTGCGCTGTCACAGTTGCGGATTCCACCGCCGCGCGCCCACAACCTGCGCAGCCTGCGGCGAGGCGGCTTTTCTTCCCCTCGGCGAAGGCACGGAAAAACTGGAAGAATGGCTGGGCGAACAGCTGCCGGATCTGCGCTTCGCCCGTTTCGACCGCGATGTCATTACCAGCCATGCGCGACTGGAACAGACATTAACGGCCTTTGAGCGCGGCGAAATTGACTGCCTGATCGGCACCCAGATGCTGGTCAAGGGACACGATTTTCCCAATGTGACGCTGGTTGGCGTTATCAACGCCGATCTCGGCGTCAATCTGCCCGATTTCCGGGCCGGCGAACGCTGGTGGCAGCAGATGACGCAGGTGACAGGCCGTGCCGGGCGCGGCAAAAAAGCCGGACGGGTGGTGATTCAGACGCGCATGCCCGAAGCCGACTGGTTTCAGCGCATGGATGAATCGCAGGCTGAAAGCACGCTCAATGAAGAGTTGAAACTGCGTGAAATGTTATCTTTTCCACCCTTCTCCCGCTGGGTGCGGGTGGTGTTCTCATCTTCCCGGCTGACGCGCGCCGAAGCGATCGCCGCAGCCTTTGCGCGCCGCTGTCAGGATATCACAGGGGTAGATATTACCGGCCCGATGCCTTGCCCGATGGAGCGCAAGGCGCGGCAGTTTCGTATCGAAGTGTTGCTGCGGGACAACTCCAGAAAACTGCTGCCGTGGGCGATGGCGCCGATATTCCATGCCGTGAGCCTGCCGCGCGATGTGCGCATGCGCATTGATGTCGATCCGCAGGATATGATGTGATGCGGCAGGCCGGTCAAAATCAAGCACGGCAACTGCTTGATTTTGTGACTCCGGTCATGCAGCCATCAACTATAATCGGCCCAGAATTCGGTCTGTGAGGTCATATTGCCGATGCGCTCGATCAGCGTGTCCACCGCCTCTTCGCTGTCGGCGAAATTCATTCGATCGGTCTGCACGATCAGCAGCGGCGCATCCTGATAATGAAAGAAAAACTGATCGTAGGCGTTGATAATCTGCTGCAGGTACTCCATTCTCAAATTGCGTTCCATGCTGCGGTTGCGGCGACGGATACGTTCCATGATCACATTCGGCCTGGACTGCAGGTAGATGACCAGATCGGGCCGATGCAGATCCACTTCAATCAGCCGGGCGACCTGATCGTAGAGCGCCAGCTCTTCATCGGAGAGAGTGACGGTGGCGAAGATATGATCCTTGGCGAAAAGGTAGTCGCTGACCACGCCCTGCGAAAACAGGTCCTGCTGATGCAGCGTCTGCCACTGCTTTAGCCGCGAAAACAGAAACGACAGCTGCACGGAGAGCGCATGGCGGGAGGGGTCCTGATAAAACAGCTCAATAAAAGGGTTGTCGTCCACCTGCTCAAAGAAGGCGCCGGAACCGAGCTTGTCGGCCAGTTTCTGCGTCAGCGTGGTTTTGCCGACGCCGATGGCGCCTTCAATGGCGATGTGGCACTGGTTCAAAGGCCGTCCCCGCTCGGTGGTGGTCTGTTTCCTGTTTACCATGCAACCCCCTTTGGCAGCGCCGCTTCACCGCGCGTGAGCAGCGCATCCAGCAGCTCGGCTGCTGTTTTATGCAAGCGTGGATGTTGCCAGTTCGGGGCGATATCGCAAAGGGGGCGCAACACGAACTGACGAAACTGCAGTTGCGGATGGGGCAGGCTCAGACGATCTGTCTCTACCACTGCCGCATCCATGGCGAGGATATCGAGATCCAGCGTGCGTGCGCCCCAGCGCTCGCCACGAATGCGGCCGTGCGCTGCTTCTATGCCTTGCAGGGCATCCAACAGCGCCAGCGCGTCCAGTTCACAGGCCAGCGACAGAGCGGCGTTGTAGTAGTCCGGTTGGCCGGGCGGGCCGAGCGGCGGTGTTCGGTATAGCCGCGAGGATTGTAAAATGTCGCCACCCGGCAGTTGCGCCATGCAATGGCGGGCGCTGCGAAAATTCGACGCCACATCGCCCAGATTGCCGCCCAGCGCAATAAAAAAGCGTGTCATTCCAGCGCCACCGCGCCGCCGCGACGGGGATCGCCTGCGCCGGACAGTTCGCCAGCATTGCCGCAACGGATCGCATGCACGCCGCCGAAATAGACGCTCTGCTGTCGCCATGGCCGAATCTTCCAGCCCAGTTGCATAAGCAGATCCTGCTCGGCGTCGGAGAGACAGCCCGGTTCAACATCCAGCCACTCCCCCTCATGATGCAGGCGCGGCGCATGCACCGCCTGTTCAATGGATTGATTGAGCAGCAGGCAGCGTGTAAGCACCTGCAGAATGGCGCCGCGCAGGCGGTTGGAGCCGCCGCTGCCCAACACGATCTCGGCTCTGCCCCGTCGATTCAGAAACAGCGAAGGCGCCATCATCGATGAGAGAGTAAGGCCGCCGGGCAGCGTATGAAAACCCAGCGGGTTAATATCTTCTTCGCCCAGCATATTGTTCAGATGGATGCCGCTGCCGGGCGCTACCAGTCCGGAACCCTCGCCATTGCTGGTGGTCAGTGAAACCGACATACCATCCCGATCCACAATGCTGATATGGGTGGTGCTGCCGTGGCGGTTGGCAGGTTCATCAGCAGCCTCATCCGAGACGCCCTGCAAACGCTGCACGATGCGCTCCACCTCAGCCTGCAGGGTTGAACGATGTAATATCTCCGCTGCGATATCGGCATCATGCATGCGGGCGTCCAGGCCGTCGCATCTGAGGCGGGCGGCGGCGCGCAGCGACTCCGCCAGCAGCACCGGCCATGCAATCCCGGCGCTGGCGGCGCATGACTGCAGCCGTTCCAGCAGACAGGCTGAAAAAGCGATCAGCAGCCCGCCCGATGACGGTGGCGGGTTGGTCAGCAGCCGTCCCCCGAACAGCGGCACGGAGAGCGGGGCGCGAACAGCCACCTGTTCGGCCTGAAGATCATCCATGCCGAGCAGTCCGTGCGGGCTACAGGTGGCGACAATGGCGCGCGCCAGATCGCCACGATACATCTCATCGATGCCGTCAATCGCCAGCATCTCCAGCGTGTTGGCCAGATCGGGATTGCGAAAATCGTCGCCCTCCCGCAGCCATACGCCATCCGGCGCATGCAGCGCCCTGCAATGATCGCTATGGCTGAGGATCGGTTGCAACAGTTCAATAAAGGAGGCCTGCAAATGGTTGAGTCGAATGCCGTGCCTGGCCGCATCCAGACCCGGCGCCAGCGCTTCCAGCAGCGGCAATTTCCCGTGCCGGCGGTGCGCTTCGAACAGCATGGCCAGCAGCGACGGCGTGCCGACCGAGGCCTGGCCGATATGGAAGGTCTGTACGGTGTCGCCGAAGTCAATCGGCACGGCTTTCAGTTCGGGAGTGAAGCCGGGCGGCTCTGCGCCGGCGGGCATGCGGGCGAAACCGTCGTAGAGCACGGCGCTTTGCTGCGGCGGCGCCACCAGCATAAAACCGCCGCCACCGGCTGCCGTCAGCACCGGCTCGGCGCAAAAAGATGTGGCGACTGCGGCGATGGCGGCGTCCACCGCATTGCCGCCGGCGCGCAATATGGCTGCGCCTGCATCCGCTGTGCTGGCATGGCCTGCCGCCACCATGCCCGGCGAGCTTACAACCATCCGCTGCGCTGTTGCATCAATCGCCGGGCCAATAGCATGAAAACCGCAGCCTCCATGATCATGGATGGTGGACGATGAAGCCCTTGGTGTTGATCTTGCGTTGAATGGATTTCAGCAACGCTTCAGCATCGCTTCTGGCGGCCTTCGGGCCAACCCACACTGCGTGCAGCCCTCCCTGCGTGGTAGCGATCACGGCATGCCAGCCATGATGCTTCAGCTGATCGGCCATGCCCTGGGCGCGGGCTTGCTCATGAAAAGCGCCCAACTGGGCATAATATCCACGAACAACCTGCTCTGATGTGGGCTCTGGTGTGGGCTCTGATGTGGGGGCGGGTGCTTTTTTCGTTGTTATCCTGACGGGCGACTTTACAGCAGGTATTTTTTTTCGCACTGCCGCCGGCGCTTTTTTCTCTGCTTTCCGGCCGATTTTATGATGATGCGCAACTGCCTGCTTCGGGTGGGGCGCATGTGCCGGATGGGCAATGGGCGGTTGGCGCGACGTCGCGACTGTGAACCATGCCGGCTTGATGGCCAGCAGCGCCACCAGCACCATGCAGCACAA
Source organism: Mariprofundus sp. (assembly GCA_027013105.1). Taxonomy (GTDB): domain Bacteria; phylum Pseudomonadota; class Zetaproteobacteria; order Mariprofundales; family Mariprofundaceae; genus Mariprofundus. Next base: position 5,194 of record JALUYG010000198.1, on the reverse strand, counting down.
CGCAACAGCCCATGCAATACGTTGCTCCAGCATCGAGGCCTGCCAGTGGACAGATGCCGACATCAATCTGCCGCAACCGCCGCGTTATGCCGCGCCGAACAGTGCGTCCAGGGTTTCGGCAAATTTGGCGTAGCGGAAAGGTTTCTGCAGAATATTAAACGCTTTGTTCGGGAAACGTTCATGCAGATCCTCTGGATAACCGGTGACAAAAATAATCTGCTTGATCACATCCGGATTAACCTGTTCCAGGGAACTGTATATCTCATCGCCGGACAGCCTTGGAATGCGCACATCCAGCAGGATGACCTGATACTCCTTGCCGTGCGTGGTCAGCTCAAACAGGCTTTGCACCGGATCGCCCATGCTGACCACTTCGCCATCAATGCCCTTATCGGCCATATAGCGATTGAGGAAAGCCGACAAAATACCCTGAACTGAATCTTCATCATCAATAATCAATGCTTTCATATCACCTGCTCCTGAACCGGCGTTAGCGCCTGTTGTCTGTCTCATATTTACTGCGATTGGCCAACATGCTGTCGGGATTCACCCGGGCATTATGAAAACGCACGCCCCAGTGCAGATGTGGCCCGGTCGCCCGGCCGGTTGCGCCGACCTCGCCGATCTGCGCTCCGGTTTCAATCCAGTCACCTTTTTTCACCCTTGTCAACTGCATATGCGAATAGACGGAGACCAGCCCGTTGCCGTGGCCTATGGCTACCGTTTTACCGTTCAGATACATATCAGCCACCAGCAATACGCGGCCGGCCAGTGGCGCACGGATCACCGTGCCGGCCGGCGCTGCAATATCGATGCCGGAGTGCGGCGAACGCGGTTCGCCATTAACAAAACGCTGGGCGCCGAAAGGGGTGGATACGATGCCGTCAATGGGCCGGCCATGCATGACAATATCGGGATTGGCTTTCACATCGGTCCTGTAGCTCGCCTTCAACGCCTTCACCTCGCGCCGAATCCGGGCCAGCGTCGGCGGGTCAAATACGGCCATTTTTTTCGAAACTTCGATGTGTGAAATGCGGAACTCGCCTTTGTTGACCAGCAGGAAATCGCGGCCAACCGTGCGCTTGCCCGATTGCCACAGGATGCCGTATTTGCCGGGCTTTTTTTTCAGATCCACGCCGATCCAGCCGCGCCAGCGCCCATCCCCCAATGCTTTGAGCGGCCAGCGCCGACCAAAACATTTCAGCGCCAGATGCTTGCCGTGATAAGCGCGCTGCACTGTCGCGACATCGCCCTGGATGGCCCGGTATTGCGCCGCCCGAACCGGCATGGCCCATGTCGCTGATAGCAGCAGCGCCAACAGAATCCAACCCGGCTCTATTTTCTTCAACATAGGCTCCCCTTTAGCCGCTCATTTGCGGCTGTGGATGTGCAGCAGAGACAACTGCGGCGATCGCTGCTTTTCAACAGGCACCGGATAATCGCCGGAGAAGCAGGCGTCGCAGTGCAACCCGCGCGGCTTGCCGACAGCCCGATACATACCCTCGAAACTGACAAAGGCCAGCGAGTCGGCGCCGATGGCTTTGCGCATGGACTCCAGATCCATCTTGTTGGCCATCAACTCAGCGGCGTCCGGCGTATCGACGCCGTAGAAGCAGGAGTGCCGGGTCGGCGGGCTGGAGATGCGCATATGGATCTCGCTGGCGCCGGCGGCGCGCACCATCTCCACGATCTTGCGGCTGGTGGTGCCGCGCACAATCGAATCGTCCACCAGAATCACGCGCTTGCCTGCAATCAGTCCGCGATTGGGATTGAGTTTCAGTTTGACGCCAAAATTGCGAATCGACTGCTTCGGTTCAATGAAGGTGCGGCCGACGTAGTGATTGCGAATCAACCCCATCTGGAACGGAATGCCCGCCTCCTCGGCGAAGCCCATGGCCGGCGGCACGCCGGAATCGGGCACGGGAATCACCAGGTCGGCATCGACGGCCGACTCTCTGGCCAGTTCCACGCCGATCTGATAGCGCGCCTCATACACATTGACGCCCTCCAGGGTGGAGTCCGGACGGGCGAAATAGACATACTCAAAGACGCAGAATTTGGGTTTGACGGAGGCGAACGGGTGCAGGCTCTCCAGCCCGTTTTCATCGATCACTACCATTTCTCCCGGCTCCACATCGCGCACATAGGCGGCCCCGACCAGATCGAAGGCGCAGGTTTCCGAAGCCAGCACCCAGGAACCATCCAACTTGCCCAGCACCAGCGGACGTATGCCGTGGCGATCACGCAGGCCGACCAGCCGTTTTTCCGCCAGCACCAGCAGCGAGAAACCGCCGGTCAGCTTACTGACGGCTCCGGCCAGCCGCTCTTTCATGCTCGAGGCTCTGCTTCGCGCCACCAGATGTATCAACACCTCGGTGTCAGAAGTGGACTGGAAAATGGAGCCCATTTTCTCCAGCTGCTTACGCAACTCCGGCGCATTGACAATGTTGCCGTTGTGGCACATGGCGATGCCGCCATGGGCGTATTCATAGGAGAAGGGCTGACAGTTGCGCAGGCCCGACTCGCCCGATGTGGAGTAGCGCACATGACCGATACTGTGATGTCCGCGGAGGGTTTTGATATCCGATTTCTGGAAGATATCGGCCACCAACCCCATGCCGCGATGGGTGTAAAAGCTGTGGCCATCGGTGCTGACAATGCCGGCCGATTCCTGGCCGCGATGCTGCTGCGCGTAGAGGCCGAGGTAGGTCAGATTGGCCGCTTCAGGATGATCAAACACCCCGAAGACCCCGCACTCATCATGAAAATGGTCATAGTCGTCAACGTCGATGCTGTTCTGTTTGCTTGGAGGAAACACCCGCTTATCTCCTGTTGTGATCAATGATGGATTTGAGAGCATTTTTATCTTTTATTGGGATCATATCCTGCATGCGCATATTGGTTGCCTGCGGTGAGGGATAGCGGGCGCCGCCCTGCCGTGAAAACGGGTAGCCCTGAGGAATCATGCCGCCCAGCATATCGCCCAGTTCAATGGCGTAGGGGGTGAGCATGCTCTGTCTGAGCCACGGCGCATCGGGTTTGGCGTAGGATGTGTAGACGAGAAAGCAGAGTGAGATCAGCAAAACGCCGCGCGCTGCGCCGAAAAAGACGCCCAGCGTACGATCGGTCGCTGTCAGCGCAGCCATATCCACCAACCGGCGAATCATGGCGCCGATCAGACCGACCAGAATCATCACAATGACAAACACCAACACAAAGCCGGCAATATCGGCGGCGGTGGGATTGGCGACCCACTGGCCGAGAAAGTCGCCGGTGCGGCCGGAGAGGCGGCTGGCCGCCAGAAACGCCGCCGCCAGCCCGATCAGTGAAATCACTTCACGCACAAAGCCGCGCCACAACGATAGCACCATCGACAGCCCGACGATGGCGATCAGAATATAATCAACAAAGTTCAAGCCAGCCCTCGGTTCCATTCATATCAATGCTTTCTGCGCTGCTTCGGACAGCTCTCTGGCCGAAGCCAGCACCAGTGGCGCTTCTGTCTCGCTGCGCATGTTAGCAATGATATTCGCCTTCTGCACCCTCGCATGATTTTCCGCCGGCAACAGCAGCTGCGAGAAGCCCAGGCTGGCCGCTTCCCTGGCTCGGGCTTCCGGCTGACCGACCGGACGAATTTCGCCGGTTAAGCCCACCTCGCCGAACACGGCCAGATCCTCCGCCACAGCCTTCTCCTGAAAGGCTGAGACCATGGCCAGCAGCACGGCCAGATCGGCGGCCGGCTCCGCCACGCGAGCACCGCCGGCGATATTGATATAGACATCATACTTCGACAGCGGCAATCCGATCCGCCGCTCCAGAACAGCCGTCAGCATGGCGATGCGTCCGCCATCGACGCCGACTGCGGATCGCTTCGGAGTGGCATAGACTGTCGGTGCAATCAGAGCCTGCACCTCCACCAGCAGCGGCCGGGTGCCCTCCATGCAGGCCAGCACGACCGAACCGGGCGTGTTTCCCGCCCGTTCGGCCAGAAACAGACGCGATGCATCGCGAATACCGATCAGGCCGGCATCGGTCATTTCAAATACGCCAATTTCGCCAGCCGGCCCGAAGCGGTTTTTCACCGCCCGCAGAATACGGTGGGCATGGCCTTTGTCGCCCTCAAAATAGATCACCGCATCCACCATGTGCTCGAGCACGCGCGGCCCGGCCAGGGCCCCGTCCTTGGTGACATGGCCGACCAGAATCAGCATGTGGCCGCGCTGCTTGGCATGCTGGATCAGCTTGGCCGAGCAGTCGCGCACCTGGGACACGGTGCCCGGCGCGCTGGTCAGGCGGTTGCTAACGGTGGTCTGAATGGAATCGACGATCACCGCCGAAGGTTTGACCTTGTCGATGGTGGTCAGCATGGATTCGAGTTCGCAGGCGGAAATCAGCAGCAGATTGTTATGCAGAGCCTGAATGCGTTCGCCGCGCAGATGCACCTGCCGTACCGACTCCTCGCCGGTGATATAGAGCACCGGGCCGCGCTGTCCTGCAGTTTCCGGGCCGGTCGCTGCCAGTTTGGCAGCCGCCTGCAGCAGCAGGGTGGACTTGCCGATGCCCGGATCGCCGCCGATCAACACCGCCGAGCCGGGCACCAGCCCGCCGCCCAATACGCGATCCAGTTCCTCGATGCGGGTGGAACTGCGCGGACAGTCGCTGCCGCTGATATCGGTGATGGGGGCGGCATCCAGCAGCTTACCCTTGCCGCTCGATGCGGCTATTGCCGACTCAATAACCTGCTCGGAGATCGAATTCCAGGCATTGCAATCCGGACACTGGCCCATCCATTTGCGATGCTCCGCGCCGCAGCTCTGGCAGACAAACAGTGATTTAGCCATGCCAAGGCGCCTGCGCCACCACTCGATCAGGTTTTATTTTTTTTGAATCCATTGATACACTCAAAAAGGGAGTCATTGCATCTGCCTGAATGGGCAGTTCACTTGTTGACCCGCTCCAGCCAGCAGTCGGCGAGGCCAAGTTCGGGGCATAATTTAACCATGGACGCCACGGCTGCATCGCGATCGTGATAGAGGCCGATCCGGACGCGGTAGGTGGTTTTGCCGTGCGCCGATATACTCGCCACGAAAGGTTGCTGAGCGCCGCGCAGATGAATGCGGGACACCATATGCTCGGCATTGGCAATGGCGTCGAATGCGCCGATGTTAATCGTCCAGCCGCCCGCCTTCGGGCT
>JALUYG010000197.1 GCA_027013105.1 Mariprofundus sp. | reverse complement strand
CAAAGGCAACATCATGAAATTCACCGAGGGCGGCTTCCGCAACTGGGGCTATGAACTGGCGCAGCGCGAATTCGGCGCTGAAGTGATCGGCGACGGCCCGTGGTGTCGCTTGCCCTGCGGTATTGTGATCAAGGATGCGATAGCCGATATTGCCCTGCAACAGGTGCTGACGCGTCCGTCCGAATTCGATGTGATCGCTACCCTGAACCTGAATGGCGACTACCTCTCCGATGCGCTGGCGGCGCAGGTGGGCGGCATCGGCATTGCGCCGGGCGCCAATATTAACTACGCAACCGGCCATGCGGTTTTTGAAGCGACGCACGGCACGGCGCCGAAATATGCCGGTAAAAACATGGTCAATCCGTCATCGATGACGCTCTCCGGCGAGCTGATGTTGCGCTATATGGGCTGGACGGAAGCTGCCGATCTGGTGTTGCAGGGTATTAACGGCGCCATTGCCGCCAAGACGGTCACCTATGATTTCCATCGCCAGATGACCGGTGCGACCAAACTCTCCACGTCTGAATTCGGCGAGGCGGTGATTTCGCATATGCAGCCGGAGGCGGAACGGGCCGATTCGGCGGCCGAACAGTATGATGAACTGGCGGCCAGATTCCGCGAACTGTTCGAGTCCGGCGCTGAGAAGAGCGCCGAGTTCGCCGCCACGGCGATGGAGAAGGCGCGTCAGCAACTCACCGCCGCCGGCGCCTTTTCTGAGGAGCAGGGCAGGAATCTGAAAGCATTTCTGGAGCGCGATTTCGCCCAGATGGCGCAGAGTATGCGCGAAGAGGCGCGCGAAAAGCTCAATCCGTCGCGTGTCAGCGCCGGGGCGCTGGCATCGCTCTCATCGCTGCTGAATATGGCCGGCAGCGCATTGTCGTCGGTGGCCGAGAAAACAGAGCAGGCCATCGCCTGCCGTTCGGGCGAAATCACCAGCGCCGGCACATTGACCTGCGTGGCCTGCGAACATGAGCTGCATTTCAAGAAAACGGGGCGGGTGCCGCCGTGTCCGAAATGCCATGCGACGGAGTTCCGCAAAAGCTATTAAATAACCGACTATAGAGTCGAAAGCACTCACTGCAGCGTTTTGCAGCGTAAAGTCACAAGCGATCATTCATGTTATTAGGCGTTGATACGGGCGGGACGTTTACCGATTTTGTGCTGTTCGGCCCGCAGGGGATGCGCTTTCACAAGGTGCTGTCGACGCCGGATGACCCTTCGCGTGCGATTGCGCAGGGGGTTCGTGAACTGGCGCTGGATTCCAGCCAGCTGCATCTGGTGCATGGTTCGACAGTCGCCACCAATGCGATTCTTGAACGCAAAGGGGTGCGCACACTGTTTGTCACCCATCGCGGCCTGGAAGATTTGCTGACGATCGGGCGCCAGGCCCGGCCTGAACTCTATCAGTTATGCCCCGATGCTGTGGCGCCGTTGGTTGGTCGGGATGACTGTTTCGGCGTCTCCGGGCGCTTGAACGCTGAAGGCAGCGTGGAGCAGGCGTTGCAGCCGGACGATTTACAGCATGTGAAAAAACTGGCTGAGCGCGGCAATTATGAGGCGGTGGCTGTCTGCCTGCTGTTCTCATTTCTCAATCCATCCCATGAACAGCGGATTGCAGGGGCTCTGCCGGATGATCTGTTTGTCTCCCTGTCGCATCAGGTTCTGGCCGAATTTCGTGAATATGAACGCGCCGCCACCACCTTTCTCAATGCCTATGTCGGGCCGCTGGTGCAGCGCTACCTGCGGCGTTTACAATCCTCGTTATCGCCCAGACATCTGTTTGTCATGCACTCCGCCGGCGGCGTGATGCAGGCCGATCTGGCCGGAGAGCAGGCGGTGCGTCTGGTGTTGTCAGGGCCGGCCGGCGGGCTGGTGGCGGCGCAGGCGGTCGGCAGGCAATTACGGGAGGAGCATCTGCTCACCTTCGATATGGGCGGCACCAGCACCGATGTGGCGCTGATTCAGGGCGCTCCGACCATGACCACAGAGGGGCAGATTGCCGGCATGCCGGTGTCGTTGCCGATGCTCGATATTCATACCATTGGCGCCGGCGGCGGATCACTGGCCTGGATTGATGAGGCCGGCTTGCCGCAGGTGGGGCCGGAGTCGGCGGGGGCGATGCCGGGGCCGGCCTGTTACGGGCAGGGCGGCGATGCGCCTGCGGTCACCGACGCCAATCTGCTGCTGGGCCGGATTCCCGCCCGTGCGCGGCTGGCCGGCTCGTTGCCGCTGGATATGCAGGCGACGCGCAAGGTGTTGGAGCGCTTCGGCAAACAGCTTGGCCTCTCACCCGAGGCGGCGGCGGAAGCGGTGCTGGCGATTGCCGAAGAGCACATGGCCGGCGCACTGCGGGTGGTATCGGTGCAAAAGGGGTTTGATCCGGCCGATTTCTCGCTGCTCTGTTTTGGCGGCGCGGGCGGCCTGCATGCCTGCGCCCTGGCCGACAAGTTGTCGATGACAAAAATTATTGTACCGGTGGCCAGTGGCGCATTTTCAGCCCTGGGCATGCTGGCCGGCCGGCAGCAGAGTGAATTTTCCCGCTCTCGTCGGCTCTCCACCTCCGATTCGGCAGCAGCGGCGACGATACTGATGCAGCAGTTTCAGGCGCTGCAAGCCGAAGCCGAAAGGCAGATGCAGGGTTTATCGCTGCAGTATGAGCGACGCGTGGATATGCGTTATCAGGGGCAGGGCTTTCAGCTCACTATTGATGCGGCAGATAACGATATCTCAGCGCTGATCAGCCGTTTTGAGGCGGCTCACCAGCAGGCCTACGGCCACAGGCTCAGCCGTGAAGTGGAAATCATCACGGTTCGTTTGACTGCCTTTGTGGAGAGACGATCGCCGGCGCTGCCACGACTACAACCATCGGGTCAGGCCGCAGCAATTGCCGGCTATTCGGATGTGTACGGCGTGGGCCGGGCGCCGCATTATCGGCGCAGCGATCTCAGGCCGGGATGGAGCTACAGCGGCCCGGCGCTGGTGCTGGAAGATACGGCGACGCTGTGGCTGGCAGAAGGGTGGTCGATGCGCGTCTCCGAACAGGGGCATTTGTTGCTGGAGAAAACAGCGTAGCCATAACATGCAACAAACAATGCGCTTACACGGAGAATGATGCGCCGCAGCCGCAGGAGCCCTTCTGGTTGGGGTTGTTGTAGACAAAAGCGGAAGAGAGCGCATCCTGCTGGAAATCGAGACGTAAGCCGGTCAGTGCGGTGTGATACGACTCGGCATCGACATACAGATCAAAGCCGTCAAACGATTTCACCAGATCGCCGGCCTCTGCTGCATCGGCGGTTTCCATAACATATTCGAGACCAGAGCAGCCGGCCGGCCGCACAGCCAGTCGCAGGCCGCTTTTTTGCTCTGCAGCCAATATGGCTTTGACCCGGGCAATCGCTGTCTCAGTTAATTCGATATTTACTTGTCTATCCATCTGTTTTTCACCTTTGCGACGAAACTATTTATGCCGTTAGCCCGGCCATGCCTTTCAGGCGGTTGCGGCTCTGAACCAGTGCAGCCACCAGCGCTTCGGCATCGGCCAAGCTGTTGCCCGGTGCAAAGCTGACGCGAATGGAGCTGCGAGCCAGCGATTCGTTCAATCCCATCGCCAGTAATACATGCGATGGATCGCGTTTGCCGGATGAACAGGCAGAACCCGAAGCGACTGCGAATCCCGCCAGATCGAGTTGCATGAGCAGCGTTTCGCCATCCATGCCGGGCAATACGAACAGGCTGGTATTGGCTGTGCGCGGCGCTTCTGCCGCAATAATACGCGCTTCCGGTATCTGTGTGACCAACTGCTGTTCAAAAGCGTCGCGAATCGGCGCCAGAGCCGAGAAATCGATCTCGCCCAGCGCTGCCGCGAATCCGGCAATGCCCGGAACATTCTCCGTGCCGGAACGGCGACCGCGCTCCTGGCCGCCGCCGGGGGCCAGCTCCAGCAGTTTGACGCCGCGCCTGACCAGCAGTGCGCCCACCCCTTTGGGGCCGCCGATCTTGTGGGCCGACAAGCTCATAAAATCGACATCCAGCTGGCGGAAATCCAACGCAACCTTGCCCAGCGCCTGCACAGCATCAACCAGCATCGGGATGTTCTGTTCACGGCAGCGTAGAGCGACTTCGCTAACAGGCTGGATCACGCCGCTTTCATTGTTGACCAGCATCATGCAGACCATGCAGGTCTGATCATTAATGGCGGCGAGCATGCTTGCTGCGCTGACGACGCCGTTGTGATCGGGGCGGACGCGTACCACCTCAAAGCCGGACTCGGCAAAGCGTTGCAGCGGCTGCAATACTGCCGGGTGCTCAATCGCCGTGCAGACAATACGTCCGCTTCGGTGCGGCGCAATGGCGCTGTGAATGGCGATGTTATTGGATTCGGTGCCACCGGAAGTAAATACCACACTGCCGGATTCAGCATCGATGTAGTCAGCGATGCGATCTCTGGCATCATCAATGATGCGGCGGGCCGCCCGGCCCGCCCAGTGCAGGCTGGAGGGGTTTCCGACCGCCTCAGCAGCCGTCTGAGCTACTGCATCCAGCGCAGCCCGAACCGGCGGGCATGTGGCGTTACAATCAAGATACCGCTTCAATTTTCACGGCATCCGCTGGCATCTCACTGCTTGGCAGGTAGTTTTCAATATCGCCGAGTTCGATATGATCCAGCGAGGCGTCGTCAGCGCAGACTTGCGCCAGACTGACCGCATCGAGAAAACGGTAGATATGTTGCCCGAGCGCTTCCCACAACTGATGGGTGTCGCAGCGATTGCCCTTGTGGCAGCCGCGCACGCCATTTTCGCACATGGTGGTGCGCACCGGCTCATTGACGGCGCGAATAATATCGGCAATAGAGATCTCTTCCGCTTTCTTGCCCAGCAGATAGCCGCCGCCGGGGCCGCGTACCGATCTGACCAGCCCATTTTCTCGCAGACAGCGGAACAGCTGTTCCAGATAGGAGAGCGAGATAAACTGACGCTCCGAAATAGCGGCCAGCGTCACCGGCCCTTTCTGCTGCTTATTCAGATCGACCATGGCCGAAACGGCGTAGCGCCCTTTGCTAGTTAATCGCATATACATCTCCGTTGATCAATAACCTTGTTCAAGGGTCGGATATTATAAAGCGTACTAATTTAGTCAAGTATAATATTTGTGAGTGATGATAGGGCGGCCTTTCGAGGCAACTCCTCCTCTTACGGCTGACGTTCCTATATCCCGCCGCCCAGAAAGCGTTCGAGCTTCTCCTGTTCGCTCAAACGATCTTTCTCCAGCACCTCGCTGGTTTTGGCCGGCTTGCCGCTGCTGTCCGGGTGAAAGGCGTCCACGCGCGCATTCACGTCATCAATCATCTTCAGCACATGACCGAGCGCTTCTGCCACCGGGTTGGCCAGCAGGTGGTGGTCGAGGTTGATTCTGCCATTTTCAATCAGCGATTCCGTGCTGCCGACGACCGTGCCGGGAATGCCGACGACAGTGGAGTGGGGAGGCACATCCTTGAATACCACCGAATTGGCGCCGATACGCGACTGTTCACCAATGGTGATGGCGCCGAGCACCTTGGCGCCGGCGCCGACAATCACGCCATCTTCCAGGGTGGGGTGGCGTTTGATCTTTTCCCATGTCGTGCCGCCGAGGGTGACGCCGTGATAGAGGGTGACATCATCACCGATCTCGGTGGTCTCGCCGATCACAATACCCATGCCGTGGTCGATAAAGAAGCGTTTGCCGATGGTGGCGCCGGGATGAATCTCAATGCCGGTCAGCCAGCGGGCGATATGCGAGATAAATCGCCCCAGCCATAACAGACCGGCGCTCCAGCAGGCGTGCGCCAATCGGTGCATCCAGATGGCGTGCAGGCCGGGGTAGCAGGTGAGCGCTTCCCATGCCGTCCGGGTGGCCGGGTCGCGGTCAAAGGCGGTGTGAATGTCTTCTCTTATCGTTGCTAACATGCGCCAATCCTATCACAGATTTCCGGCAGCGCCTGCCCGGGTGCGGCAATACTCCACAACCCGCTTTGCGAGAGATGGGCTGAACTCCAATCCGCCAGCATCTCCACATCCACGGCGTTAATACGTTCCAGCCACTGCAGCGGCGATAATACTATTGCCTCATCGAGTCGGCCGCCCAGATAGAGCATCTGCCCTTCGACCGAATCCAGCCCCATGCGGAACTGCACCTCCAGTTGCCGTTTGGCGCGGGTGAGCTCCGCCTGATTCAGACTCGCTGCAAACGCATCCAGCACATCCTGGATAATCGTGCAGCATTCGGCTGCGCGATCGGGCTCCATGCCGCAGGTGATGCTCCAGATGCCGCTGTCGATCAGCGTACTCAAATGTGAGCCTACGCCATAGGCCAGCCCCCGTTTTTCGCGCACCTCCCGGAACAGACGGGAACTCATGCCGCCGCCGAGGATCTGGTTGGCCAGCCATGCCTGCGGCCGATCAACGGCATCCACCCGGACGCCGGGAAACGACAGAACCATCTGCGCCTGTTCACCCTCCCGCGGCAGCGCCTGCAGGCCATGAGCCAGCGCTGCAGGAGGCTGACGGTTGATCGCATCGGCGCTAACCGGCTGCCAATTCAGTGAAGCGACAGCATCAACAAGTTGTTCATGATCAATGTGACCGGCAGCAACAATCAGGATGCGTCCGGCGCTGTAGTGATCATTCAGGTAGTTACTTAAATCTTCTGCATGCAGAGCGTTCAGGGCGTCGTGATTGCCCAGCACCGGGCGCCCCAGTGGATGGTTGGGGAACAGGGCTGCGATATGCTGATCCATAACCCACTCTTCCGGCGTATCATCGACCATGGCGATTTCAGCAAAAATCACCTCCCGCTCTCGCTGCCACTCAGCTTCGGGCAATGCCGGTTCGCGCACCATATCGGTTAGAAGCGTCAGCGCTTCCCGCCACTGTTCATGCAATACATGCAGGTGAAAACAGGTGCGCTCGCGCGAAGTGAACGCATTGGCATTACCTCCCAACTCGTCCAGTTTTTCGGCCAGGCGATGTACGTTCAGCCGCTTTGTGCCCTTGAACAGCATATGCTCCAGCGCATGGGTGATACCGGCCTGCGCAGTGGACTCATCACGGCTGCCGACATCGACAAAAACACCCAGCGCCACGCTCTGCGCCGCCGGCATGGCATGGCTGACGACCAGCGGCCCGCCGGAGATTTGGGTTTCCTGATAAAAGTTATTGCTCATAAACCGCCCGTTTTTTTCATTAAAGCCTGTTCACCACACAGTACACAGAGAACGCAGAGAAAATCAACTGGCATGTAAGCTGAAGGTCAAAAGTAATTCACGCCAAGTGAAATAAAAAACTGGTCGGGTCTGTTTCTCTTTGCGCCTTTGCGTCTTGGCGTGAGGCGCTTTTGATTTTTTGCTTGAAATGCATGGCACGCAAAGTCGCAAAGAACGCAAAGTAAAACCACTACAACAACAAAAGAGGCGGGCAATTGCCCGCCTCTTTGATGCTGCTTGATCGAGAAGCCTTAGCTTTCGACACTTTCTTCGAGCAGGGCCTTCATGGAGAGGCGGATGCGACCATTGCGATCCACGTCGAGCACCTTAACGCGCACCTCCTGACCTTCGGAGAGCTCATCGGAGACTTTTTCAACGCGGTGGTTGGCGATCTGCGAGATATGCACCAGACCATCCGTGCCGCCGACGATGCGAACGAAAGCGCCGAAATCCATCAGCTTGACCACTTTACCGGTGTACACTGCGCCGACTTCGACTTCAGCCACGATATCTTCGATCATCTTTTTCGCCGCTTCACCAGCCTCGCCGGTGACAGCAAAGATCTTGATGGTGCCGTCGTCTTCGATATCGACCTTGGCGCCGGTCTCTTCGACGATGCCGCGAATCACCTTGCCACCGGCGCCGATCACTTCACGGATCTTGTCGGTCTTGATTTTCATGGTGAACATGCGCGGCGCATGATCGGCAATGGAGCCGCGCGGCGCTTCGATGCATTTGGCCATTTCACCGAGAATATGCATGCGGCCTTCGTGCGCCTGAGCCAACGCCTCTTCCATAATTTCACGGGTCAGGCCGCCGATCTTGATGTCGAGCTGCAAAGTGGTGACGCCGTCGCGGGTGCCAGCCACTTTGAAATCCATATCGCCGAGATGATCTTCATCGCCGAGGATGTCGGTGAGCACGGCATAGCCGTCTTTTTCAAGAATCAGCCCCATGGCCACGCCGGCCACCGGCGCTTTCACCGGCACGCCGGCATCCATCAGCGCCAGCGATGTGCCGCAGACGGAAGCCATCGATGAAGAACCGTTGGATTCGGTGATTTCGGAAACAGCGCGAATGGCGTAACCGAAATCGTCCATGGACGGCAGCGTGGCTTCTACGCCGCGACGGGCCAGACGGCCGTGGCCGATCTCACGACGCCCCGGAGGGCCCATGCGACGGGCTTCGCCAACCGAATAGGGCGGAAAGTTGTAGTGCAGCATAAAGCGCTGTTTGGCCACGCCTTCAAGCGATTCGGTCATCTGCATGTCCGATTCGGTGCCGAGCGTGATGGTGACCAGCGCCTGGGTTTCGCCACGGGTGAACAGGGCGGAGCCGTGTGTGCGCGGCAGCACGCCGATCTGACAATCAATGGCGCGCACCTGATTGGTGGCGCGGCCGTCAATGCGCGGATTGCCGGCGATAATGGAGCGGCGCACGACACTCTTCTCCAGATTTTTCAGAGCCGATGAGACATCGTTGGAGGAGAACTCGCCCGGCGCCTCTTCCGTGCCGGCCAGTTGCTCCTGAGCGGCCGTGCGGATGGCGTCGATTCTGGCGGCGCGCGTCGATTTATCGACGATGCTGTAAGCCTCGCGTACATCGGCTTCAAAGGCTGCGTTGACAGCTTCCTGCACCGCATCGTTGCCGGCCAGAGCGATCTCCAGCTTCTCTTTGCCTGCGATCTTTACCAACTCTTCAATGGCGTCGAGCACAGGCTGGTAGCCGGCCTGACCGAATGCAATCGCATCCAGCATCTGCGTCTCAGAGAGCTCTTTGGCTTCGGACTCGATCATCAGCACCGCATCGCGGGTGCCGGCCACAACCAGATCGAGATCGGAGGCCTCCACCTGCTCATAGGATGGGTTGAGGATGAACTCGCCGTCGATCAGACCGACGCGTGAGGCGGCGATCGGCTCGGCAAACGGGATATCCGAAATGGCCAGTGCGGCGGACACGCCGTTGATGGCGACGATATCGGGGTTGGTGCCTTCGTCGGCGCTCATGACTGTGGCAATCACCTGGGTTTCATGAAAATAGCCTTTTGGAAACAGCGGCCGGATGGGGCGATCGATGAGGCGAGAAGTGAGCGTCTCTTTTTCCGACGGACGACCTTCGCGTTTAAAGAAGCCGCCGAGAAAGCGGCCGGCTGCATAGGTCTTTTCCTGATAATGTACGGTCAGCGGCATGAAGTCCACGCCCTGCAACGGCTGTTTGGCTGCGGTTGCGGCGACATGGACGACAACATCGCCAACCTGCGCCAGCACTGAGCCGCCAGCCTGGCGCGCCACGCGCCCGGTTTCAAATGAGATGGTTCGGCCGCCAACGTCAGCCTTGGTAGTTTTGATGTCAAACATAGATATATTCCTTTTTAACGCACATGTCTCCGGCGTGGTAGCAAAGCGACAAAAAGAAAAGGCGACCCCGAGGGGTCGCCCGAACAGTTTAGCGACGCAATCCCAGGCTGTCGATCAGCGTGCGATAGCGACCAAAATCCTTGTTTCTGAGGTAGTTCAAAAGATTGCGGCGTTTACCGACCATTTTCAGCAGGCCGCGACGAGAGTGATGATCTTTATGATTTTCCTTGAAATGTCCGGTGGAGAGCTGATTAATGCGCTCTGTCAGCAGGGCGACCTGCACTTCCGGTGAACCGGTGTCGTTTTCGTTACGACGGTATTTTTCGATAATTGTGTTTTTTTCTTCCAGCGCCAAAGACATGAACGTTCTTCCTCTTATTTCTCTTTCCTTTTTATAGGGCGGCGAACCATAGCGACAGCTCAGGCGGCATGCAAATATTAATTGCGACTCATAGACCGAACTGGTTCTGCCCACGCTCTTTAATTTTTCTGTCCAGCACATCAGCCAGGAATATGTTGGGCACCTTCAGGTGTTGCGCGCTGGCCAGGTGCCTGATTTCTTCGGCGGCGTGACGAGCCTTTTCGGGTTGATTCATGCTCAGCCAGACTTCGCCGGCCCGATAGAACCAGTTGGCGGCGTGGCGAGCGTTTTTATTGAACCATTTGCCTTCGCTGTAGAGTCGGGCGAGGTTGAACTGAGTCTGAGGGTCGCCATGTTCGGCTTCCTTGATAAACCACTGCATGGCCTTGTCACGGTCCGACCGGACGCCCGCGCCATACAGGTATGCCACAGCCAGATTATGTTGCGCCGGAGCATACTTCTGCAGGGCGGCCTTGCGCCACCACCGCACGGCTTGCGCTTCGTTTTTTTTGCGGTCCACGCCATTGGCGCGGATCTGCCCCATGCAGTATTGGGCTTCCGCCACGCCCTGTTCGGCAGCTTGTGCAAACCAGTAGGCGGCTTTTTTTACATCAGGCGCACTTTTGTTATAGCCCCGGTAATATAACAGCCCCATGCTGAGTTGCGCTTCAGCCAACCCATTTCTTGCGGCTGTTTTTATCCACCTGCCGGCCTTTTTTTCGTTTTTCTGGACGCCGCGTCCTTCCAGGTAGAAGAGGCCGAGCAGAAATTGATCCTGCACGCTTCCCAGTTGCGCCGCCGATCGGTGTTGTTGAAACAGCGCCCTGTCATCGGGCGGGGTGATCGGAGCGCTGTTCGGCTGTGTGGCTTCTGCGTGGTCGCTTGCCGTGGCGATATTGCCCGAATCGGTGGTTGGCGCGCTTCTCTGCAGCATTTTCTCAGCCAGTTGGCGAAATGCCTGGTTGGACGGCGCCGGAGCAGGCGTGCTGTTTAGCTGATCCAGCTTGTAGCGCGCGGCGGCGTAAGACTGTTGGGCGGAGGCTTGCAGCCATTTGATTGCTTCATGCCTGTTTTTGGGGGTGCCCAGTCCATTGAGGTGCATCAGCCCGAGTATATATTGCGACTGACTGTCGCCGGCTTGCGCCGAGCGCGTGCAAAAGCCCAGCGCTGTGGCATAGGCGTTCGTGTAATACAGCTGCATGCAGCGTTGCGTCTGCGTGTATGGTGCTGAAAAAACGGTGGCAGCGCCCATGCAGCATATCAAAACGGTGGTGGAGCAGGCTCTGGTCAGTCGCATGTTTATCGGCGAAGTGCGTAGGCGCCGTCGCTGCTTTCCCGTAAATGGAGTATCTGCGTGTTGGCGATGTGGTAGCGCCCGGTGGGTTCAAGCCCTTGCAGGATTTCAATGATGCGCGAGCCGGAGTGGTAGTGACCTACGATCAGGATGCGTTGGCCGGTTCCCGAAAATCGCTGTCTGATTTTCCGGACGGCCATCAGTGTCTGGGCCATGCCTTCTCCGTAACCGTGCGTATTGAACAGGTAATGGGCATCGGCATCGGCAAAGGTGAAATAGCGGCGCAGCTCTGGCGCAAGCCGAATGGCGCCGCCGCGCTGCGGGTTGCTGTAAAAGTGTTCGTGTCGCTTCTGCCAGCAGCACTCCGCCAGTTCCGGCCAGATCTCGGCCACAAGCCGATGCTTTTTCAGATAGGGGAGAATGGTTTTCATCGCTCGGAGTTTCGGGCTGACAATGATGTGGTCAAATTGAAGCCGGTCGAGCCGGCGGGTCAGGGCGGCGACCTGCCTGCGCCCTTCGGGCGACAGCGTCCGATCATTCTTGTGGGTGTGGTGGTGGGTGAGGTTGCCCATGGTTTCGGCATGGCGGACGAAATAGATGTCTGAGCCATCTGTCACCGCATGCGATGGCTCAGTGCTGCAGATCATGAGCAGACATGACATGCACAGGGAGGTCAGGATTTTTTTGCACATGAGCGGAGGTTATCATCTCTATATCAGGGAAGCAAAAGCCGCTGGCGGATTTGAGCGGTTCGGTTTGTTGCTTGCGGTGAGTTCAGGCGTTTGTAAGCTTGGCCGCTTATAGTTTTCAGGGAGAGCAGGGATTCATGATGGTTAGCAGCATCAGGGTTGGTTCGGATTGTGTCCGCGGGCTGGCAGGGGCGGTTGCGAAAACGGCGCTGCTGTCGCTGTTCGCAACCCTGTGTTCCTGCGGCCTGACCAGACATCCTCTGAAGCCGGTTTTAACGGCGGACGTCAAAAAAATAGAGATGGCTGAGCTGGAAGTGAACCATGTGCTGCTGATTCGCCGGTTGAATCCGCTATTCGCCGTGATGGGCAGTTCCGGCATGGTGCTGGATGCCGTGGTTGTCGCCAAACGCGCCTACAAATATGAAAAACAGGCCGGACCGGTGAACCGGATGTGTATCGAAACATTTACGAAGACGCTGGCACAGGCGTTGCATCAGCGCGGCTTTCAGGTGGGATTGTCCCAAAAACCGTACTGGGACTATTACAAGAAAAAACAGCAAGCGATTCTGAAGCGGTCGGATGCTATTTTTCGCATCAAATTGAAGCAGATGGGGTTTTGGTCTCCCGGATTCAGGCACCCTTTTACGCCGTCGGTTTTTGTGCAGGCGGAGTTGATCGA
Organism: Mariprofundus sp.; assembly: GCA_027013105.1. Classification (GTDB taxonomy): domain Bacteria; phylum Pseudomonadota; class Zetaproteobacteria; order Mariprofundales; family Mariprofundaceae; genus Mariprofundus. The sequence continues at coordinate 85 of JALUYG010000197.1, read as the reverse complement.
ACCGCAGAGCCGGGATGTGCTGTATAGCGATCGTTTTGCGATAGGAATGGATGCCGCCTCGCTCAAGCTGATGTCCCTGAGTTTT
>JALUYG010000196.1 GCA_027013105.1 Mariprofundus sp. | reverse complement strand
ATTTTTGGGTGCGTTAAGGCTTCCAAGGTTCCCAAATGGTGCCCAAAAGGCATGAAAAAAGGCTTACTGTTCCCAATAAACCTTTATGACTTGTTGCTATATATAGATTTTTGAGTGGTACTCCCAAGGGGAATCGAACCCCTGTTTCCGGCGTGAGAGGCCAGCGTCCTAACCGCTAGACGATGGGAGCATCTTTGCGGGGGTGCGATTTGTACTGTGATCCACCCTGTTCGTCAATGCCAGAAGAGTGCGGCAGGCCGGAAGCGTGGTGAAATAGCGTAAAATCGTGCTGCCCGATGATCGTCAGGGTAGGAAAATTTTGCCTGAACGGGGTGGTTTCAGCGCTTTATAACAGCGGTGCAATCACCAGCGAGACAATGGCCATGACGTTGATCAGAATATTCATGGCCGGGCCGGAGGTGTCCTTAAACGGGTCGCCCACGGTGTCACCGACAACGACGGCTTTGTGTACGTCGGAGCCTTTGCCGCCATGATTGCCTTTTTCGACATGTTTTTTGGCATTGTCCCATGCGCCGCCGGCATTGGCCATCATCAGCGCCATCAGCACGCAGCAGACCAGCGCCCCGGCCAGCATGCCGCCGAGCGCTTGCGCGCCAAGGCTGAAGCCAACCACAACAGGCGCCGCCATCGCCATCACACCCGGTAAAATCATTTTTTTCAGGGCGGCGGTGGTGGCAATCTCCACGCACTTGGCGTTGTCCGGTTCCGCTTTACCCTCCATCAGACCGGGGATTTCACGGAACTGGCGTCGAATCTCCTTGATCATTTCAAAAGCGGCGTCGCCGACGGCCGTCATGGTGAGCGCAGCAACAAGAAAAGGAAAAATACCGCCGATAAACAGCCCGATCAGCACTCTGGGTTCGCTCAGGTTCAGGGCGAAGCCGGCATGGTGATGCGATACGGTTTGAACAAAAGCCGAAACGATGGCCAGCGCCGCCAGCGCCGCTGCGCCGATGGCGAAGCCCTTACCGATGGCGGCGGTGGTGTTGCCCAGTTCATCGAGCGAATCGGTGATTTTGCGGGTCTCTTCGCCCATGCCGGCCATCTCGGCAATGCCGCCAGCGTTGTCCGCCACCGGGCCATAAGCATCAATGGCCATGGTGATGCCGACGGTGGCCAGCATGCCGACTGCCGCGACGCCGACTCCGTAAATGCCGGCCAGCGAGGTGGAGACAAAAATAATGGCGGCAATGGTAAGAATAGGGATGACCACGGACTCCATGCCGATCGCCAGCCCTGCAATCATCACGGTGGCCGGCCCTGTTTCGCCGGCTTTGGCGATATCGCGCACCGGTTTACCGCCGGTGTAGTACTCGGTGACAAGGCCGATCACGATGCCGCCGATGGCGCCGGCGATCATGGCCCCCCAGACCGATGCGCTGATATCAACTGCGCCGATGACAAAATAGGCGGCGATGATAAACAGCAGCGATGCACCCATGGTGCCGATACGTAGCGCCACGGCTGGCTCTCTGCCAGCGGAAATCTTGACCATCATGATGCCGAGTATCGAACAGACAAGGCCGAGCGAAGCCAGTACCAGCGGCAGGAACATCAGCGCCGATTGCGTCCCCAGCGAGGTCAGCGCATCGGATGACATGGTTGAGGCGATGGCGATGGTGGCGATTATGGCGCCGCAGTAGGATTCAAAAATATCCGAGCCCATGCCGGCGACATCGCCGACATTGTCGCCGACATTATCGGCGATCACGCCGGGGTTGCGCGGATCGTCTTCGGGAATGCCGGCCTCGATCTTTCCGACCAGATCAGCGCCGACATCGGCGCTCTTGGTGAAAATACCGCCGCCGACGCGGGAAAACAGGGCGACTGATGAGGCCCCCATGCCAAAGCCGTGGATGGCGTGCGCCGTTTCAGGATCGCCGCCGAAAAAGAGGTAGAGAGTGCCAAGTCCGAGTAGTCCGAGCGAAGCGACCGTCAAGCCCATCACCGAACCGCCGAAGAAAGCAACCGTCAACGCCGAGGCTGCGCCATGATCCTGCGCCGCCGTGGCGGTGCGCACATTGGCTTTGGTGGCTGCGAACATGCCCAGATAGCCTGCGATGGCCGAGGAGATGGCGCCGACCAGAAAGGCGATCGTCGTATGCATGCCCAGCGACAGCGATAGCGATACGGCAACTACTGCGACAAACAGGCTGAGAATGGAGTATTCGCGTTTCATAAACACCATCGCGCCCAGGTGGATGGCCTCGCCGATCGCCATGACCTTGCCCGTACCTTGCGGATATTTTTTCACCGCCAGGTAGAGCATAAAAGCGATGGTCAGGCCGATGACGCCGAAAACCGGGGGGATCAGGTGTATTTGCATATCACTACTCCAGTTTAAACCCAAAGAGGCAGTTGATTGATCAACTGCCTCTTCTCGGATTTAAAAATATTATGAATCTGCCTGGTAGCGCGCGATTGAGTCCAGTACCTCTTTTCTGGCTTCAGCCGCTGTACCCCAGCCTGTCACCTTAACCCACTTGTTGGGTTCGAGATCTTTATAGTGCTCGAAGAAGTGGGATATCTGATTGAGCAGGAAATCATCCACATCCTCCAGTTCGGTGACATTATCAAAGGATGGTTTCAGATGGGAGGATGGCACCGCCAGTACTTTGGCGTCCATGCCTTTCTCATCTTCCATGTGCAGCACGGCAACCGGACGGCAGTTGATAACGCAGCCGGTAATCAGCGAGAATTTCGATATGACCATCACATCGACGGGGTCGCCGTCGTCAGAGAGCGTGTTGGGCACAAAGCCGTAATTGCACGGATAGTGCATGGGCGTGTGCATAAAACGATCGACGAAAAATGCGCGAGAATCCTTATCCAGTTCATATTTCACCGGATCGGCATGCTGCGGCACTTCGATAATGACGTTGATATCTTCAGGCGGGTTATCCCCGGCCGGTATTTTACTAATATCCAAGATTCATCTCCCCTGTTCAATGATGTTGGCGAAAGTATTCCTCAGTCGAGGCGCGAAGTACACAAATTGCTGAGTTATCATCAGACATTAAAGCGGAAGTGCAGCACATCGCCATCCTGGACGACATACTCTTTACCCTCCAGGCGCATCTTGCCGGCCTCTCTGGCTTTGGCTTCGCCGCCAAGCGCCACGAAATCTTCATAGGCGATGGTTTCAGCGCGAATGAACCCTTTTTCGAAATCGTTGTGGATCACCGCTGCGGCTTTCGGCGCCGTATCGCCGCGGTGAATGGTCCAGGCGCGGACTTCTTTGACGCCCGCCGTAAAATAGGAGATCAGATCGAGCAGCGCGTATGCTTCACGAATCACTGTATTCAGGCCCGGCTCGGCGAGTCCGAGATCGGAGAGAAACTCCGCCTGTGATTCAGCGTCCATCTCGACCAGTTCCGACTCAATCTGGGCCGAGACGACGGCTACGCGCGCGCCTTCCTGTTCGGCGAATGCGCGCACCTGTTCGACATAGGCGTTGCCATCCGGCAGCGAGCCGTCATCCACATTGGTGATATAAATGACAGGCTTGCCGGTCAGTAGCCACAAATCCCTGAGTTTACCCAGTTCGTCGTCGCTAAGCTGCTGACGTCGGACGGTGACGCCATCCTCCAGCCCTTTAAGCACGCGCTGCTGCAGTTCGAGCAGGGCTTTGGCGTCCTTGTCGCCGGTTTTGCACTGCTTTTCAGTGCGTGCGATCGCCTTTTCGACGGTCTCCATATCCTTGAGCATGAGTTCGGTGTCGATCACTTCAATGTCGGAGAGCGGATCAATCTTGCCCGCCACATGGGTGACATTCTCATCTTCAAAACAGCGCACCACATGCGCAATCGCCGAACATTCGCGAATGTTGGCCAGAAATTTGTTACCGAGCCCTTCGCCGGAGGCCGCGCCGGCAACCAGCCCGGCGATATCGACAAACTCCACCACGGCGTGCTGCATGGCTTGTGGATTGACGATTTTGGCCAGCGCATCCATGCGCGGATCCGGCACTTTGACGATGCCTACATTCGGGTCGATGGTGCAGAACGGATAGTTGGCAGCTTCCGCGCCGCCGCCGTTGAGGGCGTTAAACAGGGTTGATTTGCCGACGTTGGGCAGTCCGACAATGCCAATACTCAGTGCCATAGTTTTTATCCTTGTGAGGGGTGAGGCATGAAGGAATAAGGAGTGAAGGTTTTTACACCTAACGCCTGACGCCTTACGCCTTGCCCGAATTTAATGCCAGATGAATGCGGTTGGCGGCTGTGTCTGTCTGACCTGACAGCAGCGGTTTGAGTTCATCCAGCAGGGCGGCGAAAATGCGCGCTTCGTCAGCCCGGTCGCCTTCGCAGGCCTTACCCAGCACCCATGCGGTAATATCGCCGTGCGGCGGTCTGCCGATACCAATTTTGACGCGCACATAATCGCGCGACGGCAGATGGGCGTGGATCGAGCGCAGACCGTTGTGGCCGCCGTGACCGCCGCCTGTTTTGATGCGCAATTTGCCGACCGGCAGATCGAGATCATCATAAACGACGATGATATCCTCTGCTTCCACCTGATAGTAACGCGCCAGCGCGCCCACCGCTTCGCCGCTGTTGTTCATAAAGGTTTGCGGCTTAACCAGCAGCACGCGGCCGGCGGGCGATTCCCATTGCGCAGTTTCAGCATGAAAACGAGGGGCTGCGGCAAAGCATAGCCCCTCGGATCTGGCCAGCAGGTCAAGAAAGCGGAAACCGATGTTGTGTCGTGTTTCCGCATACTTGCTGCCCGGATTGCCCAGGCCGACAAGTAGCTTCATGGTAGCCCGTAAAACCCGACCAACTTACCCGGCGGCTTCGCCTTCTTCAGCAGCACCCTCTTCAGCCGTATCATCGGCATCGGTGCCGGCCTTGGTGGCCGACAGATTGAGTACGGTAAAGTTGACATCATGCTGCACTTCGGCGCCTTCGGGCAGGGTGATATCGTCAATATGGATAGTGTCGCCAATGTCCATGTTGCTGCAGTCGATTTCAATCTGATCCGGGATTGAATCGGCGCGACAGGTAATTTCCAGCGAGTGGCGAATAACATCGATCAGGCCGCCCTTGACGACGCCCGGACATTTCTCGGTGTTGATAGCCACCACCGGCACATCCATGGTGATCGCATCGCCGGCGGCGACGCGGAAAAAGTCGAGATGGGTCGGGGTGTCCATCACCGGATCCCACTGGCTGTCTTTCAGCAGCACCTTGTTTTTGCCGCGTGAGCCTTTGACTTTCACCTCAAGAATGGAGGTGTGAAACTGCTCTTCGTTGAGTAGTTTGGAGACGGTGTTGTAGTCCATAGTAATGGCCAGATCGGGCTTGCCGCCGCCATAAATAATACCCGGCAATTTGCCGGCGCGGCGCAGTCGGCGCGTGGCGCTGCGGCCGGTCTCTTCACGAAGCTCAGCTTCGATGATGTAATCAGTCATTGTTCTCTCCTGTGGGAAATGCACCGTCGGGTTGTCCCGTCACGGCGTGCGTCGGTTTTCATCCGATTTTTGACGCGGGCGCGCACTCTAGGGGGACAATGAAAAAAGTCCAACATGGCGCTAGTATGCGCACATGTTGAAGACGCTTGTCCTGTTTACCATCACGGCCCTGGCTGAAATTGCGGGCTGTTATCTGCCTTATTTGTGGCTCAAAAAAGATGGCTCGGTCTGGTTGCTGTTGCCGGCCGCAGGCAGTCTCGCGCTGTTCGTCTGGCTGCTCAGTCTGCACCCGACAGCAGCAGGTCGCGTCTACGCCGCCTATGGCGGCGTTTATGTGAGTGTTGCTATTTTGTGGTTGTGGCTGGTTGATTCCATTCGGCCGACGATGTGGGATCTGCTTGGTTCATCGGTGGCGCTGCTGGGTATGGCCATCATTATGCTGGGCAGGCAGTCCTGAAGAGAGGTGGCAATCCCGGGGCAGGGCGATCGCCAGAGCCCGGTTTTTTTGCATGGATTGATCAGCCGGCGATCGAATGCGCCCGCCGAACCCCGCCGGACTATTCGGCGCGGTGAAAATCAAGCGTGTTGTCTTTATCATCACTGTGGAAAACCAGTTGCAATGCATGGCCATCCTTGCTGAGCAGCACATCAACAGGGCCGTTCCAGCGGTCGCCGACGCCAAAACCGATTTTACCGTTTTTGAAGGTTTCCAGAGAGGAGATTAGTCGCAGCGGCGGTTGCTCATCCGGCAAGGTGAGCTTGACCGACTGATCGGCATAAAAACGGACGCTGGCCCGGCCGTTATCCTGTTGCCAGACGCCTGCTAGCCGGGCGATTTTACTGGTGGGAACCGGATCGCCGCTATCCATGCAGGCGGCCAGCATCAGCAGTAGGGTCAGCACTGCGATGGGGCGGATGAGTTGGGTCTGCTTCATGATTGGACTCGGTTAACTTTTGATATTCCGGCGCGTTTATGCAGCCATGAAAGCCTGATTGCCCGGCCGCCGGTGGGGGCGAGTCTAGGAGCCATGGCGAGGTTGACAAGCCCGACAAAACCCTTGCCCTTGATGGGCGACTTCTCATAATGCGGCCATGTCCAGACAATCCCCTTCGAATCATAAGCCGCCGGTAAAAAGCGGCGAGCGCATTATTTTTATCGTGACAATCATTTTCCTGGTTCTCGCCGGCGCGGCTTTCGGCGGTATGGAGTATGTCCGACACCACTCCGACAAGCCGATGTTCTCCATTACCACGGATTATCAGTTCAGCCCGGAGGCCAAGCGGGGCATGCAGCTGTTTTTTCGCGGCGGCAGCTGCACCGATTGCCATCGCGCGCTGAATAGCGGCACCAATATGGGGCCGGGCACCGATCTGGATGGCGAAGGCAGCAAGCGCGGACTGACCTGGATCTATAATTTCCTGCGCATGCCGGAACAGACCTATAACGGCGAGACGCTTGATCACGGGCCGGGCAAGGCGGCGGCGTTTGTCTCCGACTGGAAGGCGGAAGATCTACATGCCATCGCTGCGTTTCTGGCGGCGCTGGAGGCCAAGAGCGGCTCCAGCGTGTCGCCTGTGCCGCCGTCCGAGGTGTCGCCTTTTGTCGACTCGATGGTCAGGAAATTTGCACCGGAGAGCTGGAAGACGGGAAAATTCAAGGATATGAGAAAGGATTCTCGCGTATCCAAAAAAGCAGGCGCGTCACAGGAGAAACAGCAATGAGCAATGCAGCATGGGAAACGGACAGGGAGTTCGTGCGTTACACGCTATGGTTTGTGTTTGCCTGCGTGATCTACAGCTTGATTGGCTTCTCATGGGGGGCGCTGATGGGCGGTATTGCCGATTTTCGTCACTTTGTCGATCAGCGCATGTTCGGCAAGCTGATTGTGCGCGCCCACACCCATATCAATCTGCTGGGCTGGGTTGAGATGGCCATTTTCGCCGCTGTCTATTATATTGTTCCACGGCTGGTCAAACGCCCGATCTACAGCGTCAAGCTGGTGAAAGCGCATTTCTGGACCCACAACCTCGGCCTGATCGGCATGGTGGTGTTCTTTACCATGGCTGGCGTGATCGGCGGCAACGCCAGCATGCATATCCCCCCCAACGAGGTGGAGGCGATGGTGCACCCATGGCTGGCGCTGGTGGGCGTGTTTGGCAGTATCGTGTTGCTGGCCAACTGTATCTGGGCCTATAATATCTTCCGCACGGTTCGAGGCTGGAGTTGAAACGCTTTAGCGTCTTCGCATGCATGCTCGCCCTGCTGATGCTGTCCGGATGCGATCAGTTTATGATGGGCAGCGGTAATATTCACCGTGGTCAGAAAGCGCCGGCCGTGCATACCAAAAAGCTGGCCGATGTCGATGGCGATATGGGCAAGATTACCAGCTACCACTTTCCTATTCCGGCCATGTACCAATACTCCGAAGATGAAGCGCTTAAACTCAATAAGCCGGTCGTGCTTGAGTTCGCCACGCCGGCGCACTGTACGCAGTGCGACAAACAGTTGCAGCTGCTCAAGATGCTGATGCGCAAGTATGGCGATAAGATCGTCGTGCTGCATTTCGATGAGTATTACAATCCCGAGGCTTACCGCGCCTTTAAGGTGCGAGGGGAGCCGTGGACCGTGCTGCTGGATCGCTGGGGTACGGTGCGTCGCCTCTATCCGGGCCGTACGCTGCACGGTGAACTGGATCCGATGCTGGAGCAGTTGGTGACGGAAAAAACAGCGCCGAGCAAGCCTGTCGCTGCCGGAGCAAAATAGCTTGGCCCGCCCTATCGAGAAAATAAAGCTGCAGCCGGATAAGGGCGGCGTGGTCTGGGATCTGGTGCTCTATGTACCCACAGTCTCCGTGCTGGCATTTTACGGGCTGACGCTCTGGTATGGTGAAAAGTATCTGCCGGTCGCCTATTTTTTATGGTTTATGGCCTGCTTCTTCACGCTGGCTGGCGGCAAGCGCATTATGGGGCGCCTGCTGATGCTGCCGCAGACGCCTGTGGCGATCAGCGTCGATAAAAAACGCCAGGCGAGCATCTACCTTAAAAGCGGCGAGACCATCGCGCTGGTTAGTGAACTGCGATATTTCAAGGATCACGCCGGCAAGAGCTTTGGTTTAACCGGTCAGGATGCCGGCGGCAAGCAGTGGCAGTTTGTTTTTCATCGCGGCCAGTTCAAATCAGAGTCGAATTTCTCGGAACTGGTCAGGGTGCTGGAAGCCTTTGGCCGTTAGTCACCGGCGAATATTTCTATCCGCTTTTAATCTGCGTCCATCCGCGTTCATCTGCGGTTCCGGATTAAAGCTCGTTAATGGAGGCGCGTATGTTTATTACCATGAACCGTATTCCGGTGAATCCGGAATTCAGCGATGCATTTGAAGAGCGCTTTGCCAGTCGGGCAGGGCTGGTGGATCATGCGCCAGGATTTGTGCGCAACCTGGTGCTGCGCCCGCTCAAAGGCAGTAGTGATCGTTATATTGTGATGACGCTGTGGGAGTCTGAGGCTGATTTTCACGCCTGGACAAAAACCGATGATTTTAAAAAAGCCCATGCCGGCGTGCGTCAGGCGCCCGAAGGGATGTATCTTGGCCCCGGCAAGATCGAGGTGTTTGACACGGTGCTTGATTCACTGATGGAAAAGACGGAAAAATGATATTGACACGGATTTGGAGTGTGGCTATTCTGTTGCCCGTTTTGAGTTGATATTATTAACTGCCAGACAAGGAGGGATAGAACATGAGAGATATGATGCCGATAGTTTTCCTGGTGCTGTTTGCTGCATTCACGGTTGTGCCGCTGATGATTTTCGATATGTAAACAACCCTGATGCTCCGAGGGCCTGTGAAGCAGGCGGTCAGAGCTTGATGGGTAGTGGTTGTTTCAGCTAGACAGCCAATAAAAACAGGCAAAAAAAGCCAAAGAGAAAACTAACATTAAATAAAAAAAGGCCCGTGCGGGCCTTTTTTTATTTGCGGCGGGCGATATCCCATGTCATCCAGCCAATCACAGCTGCTCCGATGGCGACAACAACTGCGATAGCTGTCTGTTCCGCTGACGTGGAAACAAGGCCGCCCAGAAACATGTGAACGGTGTAGCCGAGAATAAACAGTGATGCAGTGGCGCCAATGGCGTAAACAATGATTTTTCGCATGGGGGTATCATGTGTTTGGCGGCCGTTGCAGTCAACTGCTTCGCAGTGGCGACGGCGGTTGGTTTGGTAATGTTGCTGGATGGCGAGGGGAGCTGAAATTGTCCATTGTAGAAGTGGGTTTTGCATGCTGGCGAGGGAAAAATTCTCCATCTGCACCAGCATTAAAAAATAATGAAGAGTCAGTGAAGAAATGTTTTAGAAAGCATTTGACATGGGTTTATACTGCGGAGTAGCGTGCGCCTGTTGCTTAATATAAGATGGCACCAGAAGGAGGGAAATAATGAATAAAACGCAACTGTTATCATTTGTTGTAGGTATGATTACAGGCGCCGGCAATGGTTCGGTGTTTGTGGTTTGTATGAACGATTTCATGGGTCGCGGCCCGTACAGTACAGCCGGAATGTGGGGGTTTGACGCCTATAACCCGACGACGTTCGCCGGCTTTGAGAATTTTGTGATGCTGCTGTTCGGCGTTGCATTCTGGGTGATTATGGTGGTTGGTCTGAAAGCCGCGGCTGATGCCGAAGGTCAGCCGGTGATTGGTCACGACTACGAAGCAATTCACGATGCGACAGGGAGGTAAGAGATGGCATTAGTAGCAGGATTAATGGGAATATTACTTGCATTTGCATCCATGTGGGTGGGGTGGTACATCATGTGCCAGTATCCGGAACTGCGGGATAAAAATATGGCAGAGTATGAGCGCCGCCAGGTGGAAGTGAGAAAGATTCTGGCAGGTGAGAAGTGAACAAGGTTAGTATTGAAATCAATATAAGTAAGGAGGAAGAATACTACAATGGGTGCATTTAAATATTTATTCGGCAAAGAGGATGATATCCCGCAGGGAACTGCGGCTATTCTCTTTGGGTTCGGTTCCATCGTGTGGTTTATTATTGGCACGGGATTGGGCTCATTCAACGCGGCCAAGCTGGCCTTTCCCGATTTCGTAACGGGTAACTATGCGTTTGCATTTGGTCATATGCGTCAGGTGCATGTGATGACTGTGATCTTCGGTTGGATCTGGGGTGCGTTCTGTATGGCGTTCATGTATATTACGCCGGCGCTGGGTAACACCAAGCTCTGGAGTGAGAAGCTGGGCGTCTGGAATGTGCTATTCTGGAATGTCGGTCTGGCGCTGGGTCTGGCGACACTTTGGTGCGGTATGACTTCCGGTCGTGAGTATTCGGATTTTATCTGGCCGATCGATCTGTTCATCGCTTTCCTGATTGTGCTTCCAACTGCGATTAATGTCTGGATGACCATTCTGAAGCGTCGTACGCAGGGTATTTATACCACCAACTGGTTCTTCGCTGCATCGACATTCATGACGATCATTGTGTTCCTGATCGGTAACCTGCCGGAATTCTTCCATCTGACCGGCCTGAACGAAGCATACATGACATGGTGGTTCGCCCATAATATTCTGGGCCTGCTGATCACGCCTGTGGCGGCTGCGATCAGTTACTACATCATTCCTAAAATCACCGGCAACCCGCTCTACTCTCACCGTGTGGGTCATCTGCACTTCTGGTCGCTGGTGGTGTTCTACTCCACGCCTGCAGCGCATCACCTGATGGGTTCGCCGCTGCCGGAATGGCTGAAGTCCTTCGCGTCTGTGGAGGGTGTGCTGATTCTGGTGCCGGCGATGGCGTTCGTATGTAACATCACGCTGACCATGCAGGGTCGCTGGCGCATGTTCGTGGAGAACATTGAAATCCGCTATGCCGCAACCTCAAGTTTGCTGGCCATTCCGTTGAACATGCAGGGCGGCTTCCAGCAGACCCGCGCCATCAACTGGTATGTGCACGGAACCGGCTGGATTGTGGCGCATGATCACCTGGCGCTGCTGGGCTTCTCCACCTTCGCCGAGGTCTCGGCTGTGGTGTACGGCATGCAGACATTGATGAAGCGCAAGCTGTGGTCCTATTCACTGCAGAACTTCCACTACTGGATGCTGCTGGTTGGCTTCGGTATCTACTGGACCACGATGACCATTGCCGGCCTGATTCAGGGTGCAGGCAAGGTGTTCGAAGTGCCATATATTGACGTGGTGATTGCAGAGCATCCCTACATGATCGGTCGCTGGTTCGGCGGTACGATGGTGTTCATCGGTAATATCGTCTGGCTGTACAATATGTACAAGACAGCCAAAGAGGGCGCTGAGGTTCCGGAAGGGCTGTTGCCGCAAGAGATCGCATACGATCGGTAATATTGAGATGCGGAGGCTGTATGGTTCAGCCTCCGCGCTTCAATAGCGGTGATACTCATTTACCAGGATCAATAATTTATAATTGTACTAAACAATAGTTAGAAAGGGAGGAAGTAAAGTGGCATTTAGAGAATATAAAATGGGAGGGCAGTTCTTCGGGTTCGCATTGGGCTTTTCAATGCTGATCACGATTTTCTTTCCATCTATCTACATCACAAATCATGGTGTTCCGAACGATTATGGTCTCGATAAGACCATGACCTACGGCCACAACAACGGATTTACCTATAGCGATCCGTTTTTGAAGCAGTGGCACAAACCGATCAAGGGTGTATTGAGCAAAGATCCTGTTAGCGGCCAGCCGCTGGCCAAACCGATGACAGTCTATGTTTATCGCGCCGGCGACCCGTTCCCAAGCACCATCACGCATCCGCGCGTGCTTGCCGGTGAAGGCGTGATCGCTCTGAGTAAGTCAAAAGGTAAGATCGAAGCGGCAGATGAGTCCAGAGGCGCAGTATTTACTCTTGCAAATGGCACCTATAAGGGAAAAGAGCTCTCTTATATCGTCAATCTGACCGCAACGCGCAACTGGACGCCGCAACAGGTGCTGGCTGCAGTGCCGGAAGCGCAACAGTCGTATGCATCTGCAGGTCGCACGATCTATATGCGTGAAGGATGCTGGTGGTGCCACACGCTGCTGCCGGAAGAGACTCAGGATTGGGAAACATTCGGTCGTCCGCCGCTGGTTGGCGATCTGAACGGTCAATCTCCGACGACATTCGGTTCTGACCGTAAAGCGCCGGATCTGCTGCATGTCGGAACGCGTAACTCGTCACGCGAGTGGATCACGATGCATCTGTTCAATCCGCGTCTGGTGCAGCCGCACTCCATCATGCCGCGCTTCGACTACCTGTGGGGCGATAAGGA
>JALUYG010000195.1 GCA_027013105.1 Mariprofundus sp. | reverse complement strand
ACGATTCAATCGTCTATGTCCAATAGCCTGATGCAAACGGTGCCGGGTTTGGCGGCGGATAAAAACAGCCTGGTGATGATTGGTGTCGAGCCGGATCAGAATGGGCAGCTCACCATCAATCCGGATCGCTTTGATAACTTTCTGGCCAATGATCCCAATGCCATTCGCGATGTGTTTGTGGCGCAGGGCAGCAGCGCCAATAACAGTTTGCAGTTTTTAACCAACGGCCTGACCACGCCATCAGGCACCTACAGTGTAAACATTACACAGGCTGCAACCAAGGCGACGTTGACGGGGGCAACCAGTTTGACGGGCGGGCTGGCGAGCGCCGATACGGTGACGGTGACCGACACGGGCACTGCCCGCAAGGCAACGGTTGCGTTGACGACGGGGCAAACGCAGAGCCAGATTATTTCAGCACTGAATACCGAGTTGGGCAAGGATTATACTGAGCAGCACCAGTTAGCGACGGCCCTGACCATACCCGGGACTCCGGCCACCCCTGCCAATGGTTCGACAACATTCTCGGCGCTGGGGAAGAATGTGGCAGCGAACGATACGATTTCGATTAGCGGTACGTTGCGCTCAGGGGTGGCAGTCAGCGGCTCCTATACCGTATTGAATCCGGCTACGGATGCGGTGGCTGGCTTGCTCTCGGCCATTCAGACTACATTTAATCAGGAAGTGGCTGCAACGATCGATGCTTCCGGCAAGGTGACCCTTACCGATACGACTACCGGGGATAGCCAGCTGACCGTTGGTTTAACAGCGAATAATGAGGGTGGCGGTACGCTGGCTTTCGGTAGTGATGTCATTATCACAGAAGGGCGATATGCGCTGCCGGTGCAGGCGGTGATTTCCGGCAATGGCATCGCCTTTGAGGCGACATCATACGGATCGGGCGGCGGCTTTACGGTGGCTCAGAGCGTTGATAACCTGGGTCTGGGCGGGCTCAGTAAAACGGCCACGGGCGCGGATGTGGCTGGTACGATCAATGGTCTCTCCGCCACGGGCTCCGGTCAGTCGCTGCGGGGGACAACTGGCAATATCGATGGTTTGTCACTGATGTATACAGGCGCGGCGACCGGCGCAGTTGGCGATGTCACCGTCGGCATTGGCATTGCAGCGGCCTTTGATGGTTTGCTGGATACGTTTTCCAATCCGGTCACCGGATTTATTCAGAACAGTGTCAATTCGGAGCAGACCTCCGTGGATGACCTGACCGCCAGGATGGATGATTTAACACGCCAGATGGAGCAGCAGCGGACCACCCTGACCGCACAGTTCACCGCCATGCAGCAGGCGCTGGCTTCGCTTCAGCAGTCCAGCGATTTCCTGACGCAGCAGGTCAATGCACAGAACGCGAAGAATTAAAAACTCATGTTTTTTGCTTAAGTTGGCGCACTCTCAACCGATATAAATATGTAACACAGACAGGGCGATGATCGCTCAAAATCTCACCGCAAGGAGGCAGTTATGACAAGGTATCAGGCTTATCAGGGCAATCAGGTTGAAGGGGCAGGGCCGTTGGGGCTTGTACTACTCACCTACGAAGCATTATTCAAAGCACTGGGGAGAACCCGCATGGCGATACTGGCCGGAGATATGGAGGCTGAAGCGACACATACGGGGATTGTCATGGAAGCCTTGATTGAGCTTTCAAGCAGCTTGAATATGGAAGCTGGCGGCGATATCGCCCAGAGTCTGGCCAGTCTCTATTCCTATATGATGAATCGCATGACTGAGGGGCTCTGCTCCGGTTCTACAGAGGCTGTTGATGAGGTGGTGAAACTTACTCAGGAACTGCGCGAGGGGTGGATGCAGTTGTCCATGCAACAGAAGAAACAGCAGCAGAATCAGCAGTCAGGGGCCAGTCCGCAGTTGAGGGCGGTGGCCGGGTGATTGCGCCGGATGATAAGCAGGCGGAAGACGCATCACAGGCCATTGCTGTATGTCGATCCCAACTCGATGTGTTGCAACGCACTATTCAACAACGCCAGTGGGCGCAGGCGTCGCGCATTGCTGCATCGTATTCTGATCATGTCAGGCGTTTGCCTGTCAATGCGGTAGAGAGTGAGGCAGACGCCTTGATTCAGCTGGAGATACGTCACCGGCGCTGCATGCGCATGCTGTCCAGGCAGATGAACGCAGTGGCTGAAGATATTAGCAGCATTGAACAGGGGCAAAAAAAACTGCATCAGTCTCAGAGCGCCGCCATTTCCCTTTTTCAAACATCTTAAAAGTCATTACCAACTCCCGGATTA
>JALUYG010000194.1 GCA_027013105.1 Mariprofundus sp. | reverse complement strand
GATAGGGATTCATGCCATCATCCAGCTGAAAATCACGCTCGAGAAAATCATCCATATCATCAAAGAAGTGGTGATATTCCGGATGCATGCCAATCACGCGGGTGATGCGCACCTCCAGCGCATTCAGCGGTAAATTCGACTGCGCCTTGTGCCATGCATCCCAGAAAACCTGACGATGCGCCCGTAACTGCTCCCGGCTCGGGCCGCTGTTTTCACTCATTGGTGACTCCATTATCCACGCTGCGCCAGACTTCTGACAAAACTCGCACAGAACACAAAAGAAAAATATTGTCCAAACATGGCGTATTTCTTAGCGATCTTAGCGTCTTGGCGAGCGTCGGGCCTGAGAGGCAATACTCTCGCAGAGCCGCAAAGATCGCAAAGGAAGCGTTCGCTGTGCCGCGTTGGTTCATGCGCTGCCAAACTGTAGCAGGATCATGGCAACGATTCATCCGCAGGTTGGGACATTCATGACGACTGCATCGATTGCCAACAGCAGATTATCAAAGTGGCTGTCAGAAGTGATCAGATGGAAAAATTATCCCGTCTGATGCGGAAAAATATTCCCATCGGCAACAATATCCTCTGCCATAGCCATCATAAACAAATGGAATCATAAGGTTTTTTAAAATACGAGAAGTGGCAGAAAACTTGCGATACAAGGACAGGCAAACAATTCGGGTACGTCATTCGAGTACCAGATGGCAGGAGTCAACAATGCAGTTAGGTTTCTTTATTACAGGCGTGGCCGGCCAGATGGCGCAGGGTAAACTGGATAACATCAGTAACAACCTCGCCAATGCCAACACCACCGGCTTCCTGGAAGATCGCGTCGCCTTCTCTTCCCTGATGTCCAGCAAAATGGGCCGCGACGGCGCACCCGGGCAGACATCGTCGGCTTTTCTATCCATGAACCGACAGTATGTCAGCACGCAGGCCGGCCCCATCCGCCACACCGGCAACGATTACGATTTCGCGATTCGCGGCGACGGCTATTTTCGCGTCCGCATGGACAATGGTCAGGAGGCGCTGACGCGGGCCGGCAACTTCAAAATTGACGCCGATGGCAATCTGCTGACACAGGGCGATCTGCCGGTGCTTGATCAGGGCGGCTCGGCAATCAAACTGCCCGCCGGCGCCGTGAGCGCCACTGAAAACGGTGTCATCTATGTCAACGGCGAACCGGCTGCCGACCTTGGCATCGCCATGCTCAAGGATGAACGCCTGATCCACAAAGTGGCCGGCGTGCTGATCACCACCCCGGCCAGCAACATCTCCGAAGCGGATAAATCCATCTCGGTGGTGCAGGGCTCGCTGGAAGATTCCAACGTCAACTCGGTCAAACTCATGGCGCAGATGATCGACACCATGCGCTCATACCAGTCAATGATGAAAATTGTAGAACAATACAACCAGCAAGCCGGCCTGCTTAATGACAGGGTCGGCACTGTGCAGGGATAAAGGAGTTAAATTATGATGCGATCATTATGGACTGCCGCCACCGGCATGGCAGCACAGAGTCTCAACGTGGATGTGATATCCAACAACATTTCCAATGTCAACACCACCGGCTTCAAACGCGGCCGGGCCAATTTCCAGGATCTGATGTACCAGCAGCTTAAAGCGCCGGGCTCGGAAGCCAGCTCCGCCGGTACGCAGGTGCCGACCGGCATCCAGATCGGCCTGGGCGTCAAGGCGACCAGCGTCGACAGCATTTTTTCAGAGGGTAGCTTTCAACAGACCGACAATCCGCTCGACCTGACCATTCAGGGACGCGGCTTCTTTCAGGTGCAGCTGCCCAATGGCGACACAGCCTATACCCGTGACGGCAAATTCAGTATCGATTCTCAGGGTCAGATTGTCACCCAGAATGGTGATCCGGTGTTGCCCGGCATCACCATCCCCACCGACGCCCAGACCATTCAGATCGCTCCGGACGGCACGGTTTCAGTCGTTCAGCCGGGTGCAACCCAGAGCGTCGTGGGGCAGATTCAAATTGCCGACTTCATCAATCCGGCCGGTCTCACCCACTTAGGTTCCAATATGTATCAGCCCAGCAACGCCTCCGGTGAGGCGGTGATCGGCAACCCATCCGAAAACGGGCTGGGCGCCATCGGTCAGGGCATGCTGGAGATGTCGAATGTCAGCATGGTGGAAGAGATGGTCAATCTCATTGCAGGCCAACGGGCCTATGAGATGAACTCCAAGGCGATTCAGGCAGCCGATCAGATGCTGCAGACCGCCAACAACGTCAGGAGGTAAGCATGTTCACCCGGCCATGTCTGAAACGATGCGGTGTGCCTCTGCTGGCGCTTGCTCTGCTGACGCTGCTGCCTGCCATGAGTTTGCCTGCTTCTGCACTGGCGACGCCGGCGACTGCCCTGCAGCGCTCACTGACATCGTTTTTCAGGCATGGCGTGGTGGTGCGCGGCGCTGCCGCCGAATTGATTCGGGTGGAACGCTGGCCGGAAACGCGCGGCGCGGTGCGCTGGTCGCTGCCGTTGTCGCTGCACGGCCATCCCAAACGTTTTTCACTGATCGCCGAGCAGAATGGCAAGCGCTGGTATGTGCCGGTGCGCGTCCACTGGTGGGCTACCGCCATCGTAATGAACCGCTCCGTTTCGGCACGAACCTTGCTCACACAGGGTATGTTAACCAAAAAACGCACCGATATCGCCGGCCATAGCGGCCAATGGAGCGAACAGGTCGGAGAACTGCTCGGCATGCGGCTGAATCGTCACATGAACAAAGGCGATGTGGTGCTGAGCAATTTTGTCAAACGCCCCCCGCTGATCAAACGCGGCGATCTGGTGCGCATTATGCTTGATATGGGACGACTGCATATTCGCACTGAAGGCAAGGCGTTGCGCACCGCCGGGCGTGGTGAACGCATTCTGGTCAAAAACCTGCGCAGCCATGAAGTGCTGCAGGCGGTGGCCGAAGATACCGGCGTCGTACGGGTGACATTACGGGGGACTTCAGGATGAATATCGCGACGATCACCTGCCTGCTGGCGGCATCGGCAATCGCTGTCAGCGGCTGCATGCCGAGAGTCGATAAAGCCGCCAATGCCAAACAGCAGCAGGCTGTGGAACAGGCGCTGAATGCGAAAATGCCCGATGCATCACATACCGGTTCGTTGTGGGCTGGCGGCGGCAATGGCCTGCTCTCCGATCCCAAGGCGTCGCGCGTGGGCGATCTGGTCACCGTGCTGGTATCCGAAAATGCCAAGGCCACCCGCTCTCTGGGTAGCAAGCAGAGCAAAAAATCCGATCGCAAGGCCGGCCTCTCCGCCAGCCTCAAATATGGTGCGGCGCTGGCCAATAAGGATGTCAATCCCTCCGGCGATGTCGGTATGACCAACTCCAAGACGTTTGACGGTTCCGGCTCAACCAACAATTCCGACACCCTGACCGCCAGCGTCACCTCGGTGGTCATGCATGTCTATCCCAACGGCAATATGCGCATTGTCGGCAAACGCGTGATTAATGTGAACCACGAACCGCAGGAGATCACCTTCTCCGGCGTCATCCGCCCGATCGACATCAGCTCAAGCAACACCATTCCATCCTCCAAGGTGGCGCAGGTGCATATCAGTTACGGCGGCACCGGCGCGCTGGCCAATACCGCCCATGAAGGCTGGGCGTCACAGGTTATGGATCAGATATGGCCATTCTAAGCAGTTGCCGGTTATCCCTGCTATTGGTGCTGCTCATCGCAGCGCTGCCCATGCAAACGCAGGCCGAGCGCATCAAGGATCTGGCCGATATTGAGGGCGTACGCGGCAACGCGCTGGTCGGTTACGGACTGGTGGTCGGCTTAAACGGCACCGGCGATTCATCCACCTCATCGCCGTTTACCGTCAGCAGCATCACCGCCCTGCTCGAACGCCTCGGCGTCAATGTACGGGCCGACATCAGCAAAATGAAACCGAAGAATATTGCCGCCGTCATGGTCACCGCCGAACTGCCGGCATTCGCCCATCCCGGCGCGCAGATCGATGTCACCGTCTCCAGCATCGGCGACGCCAAGAGTCTCAGAGGCGGCACGCTGCTGGCCACGCCGTTGCTGGGCGGCAACGGTCGCCCCTATGCTGTGGCGCAGGGCGGCGTCTCCATCGGCGGCTTCGCCATCTCAGGCAAGGGCGCCAGCGCCACCAAAGGCCACCCCACCGCCGGACGCATCCCCAATGGAGCGCGGGTGGAAAAAGCGGCGCCGCGCGGCCTGTCCGCCGATCAGGATCATATCACTCTGACCCTGCACAACCCCGATTTTACGACCGCAGGCAACATGCAAAACGCCATCAACAATAAACTCGGCAAAGGCATGGCGCGCGCTATCGATAGCGGCACCGTGCAGGTGTGGAACCCCGAGGGCAACGCCGTCGCCCTGATCGGCAAGCTCGAACAGATCGATGTCCCCATCGATCATCCGGCTGTCGTCATTGTCGATGAGCGCACCGGCACCATTGTCATGGGTCAGGAGGTGCGTATCGACACCGTCGCTGTGGCGCATGGCAACATCACGGTCAACGTCGCCGAAAACCCGCAGGTGTCGCAGCCCAACGCTTTTGCCGGCGGGCAGACCGCCACGGTGGATCGCACCAGCGTCGATGTGAAGGAAGAGGAGGCCAAGCTGGTTGTGCTGCCCAAACAGGTGTCGCTCTCCAAACTGGTCAGCGCGCTCAATGCCGTCGGCGCAACGCCGAGCGACCTGATGGCGGTTTTGCAGGCGATCAAGGCGGCCGGCGCCCTGCATGCCGAATTGAGGACGATGTAATGCGTGATCTGGTTGAAACAGTCATCGACGGCATCCTGCAACGAGAACAGATGCAGCAGCATGCAAAGCGGCAGCAACAACACCGCGCTGCCATCAAATCCCGCCCCGCATCAGCCGCCCCCCGCAACCCTATGCATCTGCACGCTGCGCCCGGGCGCACAATAGCAGCCGACAAAAGCAAGGATCCGGCCCTCTGGAAAGCCAGCCGCCAGTTTGAAGCGATTTTTGTGCAGCAGATGATGTCGGAAATGCGTAAAACCGTGCAGAAATCGGATTTTATACCAAACGGCTTCGCCGAAGATGTGCATGGCTCGATGATGGATGACGCCATCGCCCGGGCCAGCGTCCGCCACCACAGTTTCGGCATTGCCGAGAATATTTACCGGCAACTGGAAGCGGCGCAATCGCAAGGGAAGCAGACGGCCGCATCACCGCACCGTTCCATTCAAGAAATGTCGCATGCCGCCGATAAATTAAAGATGGACGACAATCTCACAGTGGAGGCCAGCAACCATGCGCATTAATCGCCCGACCGGCCCGACCGGCATCAGCAAGGCCGGCAACACATCGAAAAGTAAAGGTAAAAGCGGCGCTTCCAAACGCGGCGGCGACTCTGTCAAGGTCAGCGATGCCGCGTCACTGCGGGAAAAGGCGCAAATGATGCTCGGCGATATGTCATCCGTCCGCATGGAGCGCATCGAAGCGATCCGAGATGCGCTGGAGAGCGGTATATTCCAATCGGACAGCCGCAAGGTCGCCACGCAGATCGTCAGCAATGCGCTGGCTGAGCATCCGTGGTCATGAGCATGCCAAGCGAGCAGGCCATGCAGACGCTGCATCAACTGCTGGAGCAGATGAATATCTGCGCTGAGCAACTGGAAAGCATTACCCGCGATGAATACGAAGCGATTCGCAGCCTCGATGCCGAAACGATATTGCAGCTGGGCGACCAGCGCATTCTGGCCCACCAGTGTCTGGAACAACTTGAACAGCAGTGTCGAAACCTGTTCAGTGAAACACAACTGTCCGGGCAGGTGACGCTGTCGGCTATGATTGATATGTATGCCGGCATCGATGCATCAGAGTTTCAGGCGCTGCGCAGAAATCTGTATGAGCGCATCGTCAAGGTGAACCGTCAGAGTCAGGAGAATCGCATGCGCCTGCATGCCGCCTACAACGTCTCCACCACGATTCTGCAGAGCCTGGGCCTGAGCAACGCCGAGCAGACCTACCAGCGCAGGATGCCGGGATGATTTTTGACAGCCTCAATATCGCTGCCAGCAGCCTGAAAACGCAACAGCGGGCCATGGATGTGGTGTCGCACAATATCGCCAACGTCAACACGCCCGGTTATTCCCGGCAAACCGCCGATCTGGCCACCCTAGCATCGGAAAAAGTCGCCGGATTGAATCTCGGGCGCGGCGTCAAAGTGATGAATGTACGCCGGGTCGTCGATCCGATCATCGCGCAGGCGCAACTCAATAACAGCTCGCAGCTGGCCTACTGGGACACCACCCATACCGGCCTGAACTCAGTTGAAAATGTCTTCGGCAGCCTGCAGAGCACCGGTCTGGCGTCCGCCCTGGACGGTTTTTTTCTGGCCTGGAAACAGCTGGCCAACAACCCGCAGGATCACGGCCAGAAGGTCAATGTCCGGGCCAAAAGCAATGCGCTGGTCGACAGCCTGAACAATATGAAGACGCAGCTGACCAGCGTGCAGAACAACACCGACGCCAATATTGACCAAGCCATCACCAAAGCCAATCAGATTCTGGATAATATCGCTTCGCTCACCATACAGATCAACCGCCAGGAGGCTGGCAACAAAGGCGCCATCGGTCAGGCCAACGACCTGCGCGACCAGCGCGATCAGGCGGTGCGCGATTTAACCAAACTGATTCCGGTTCAGCAGGTCAATACCGCCGATGGCGGGCTGATGCTACAGGCGCCGGACGGCGCCCTGCTGGTGCAGGATGGCGCCGCCCGCCATCTGGCCCGTGGCGGCGCCGGCAACAGCAACTTTTCCACCATCGTCATTGCGGGCGGCAGCACAGCGATCGACCAGTCGCTGCAGGGCGGTCAGATCGGCGGTATGATCAACCTGCGCGACAACAAACTGGGCAATTATATTCAGAAAATCGACAGCATTGCCGCCAACCTGATCTTTTCCACCAATCAGATTCACGCCAGCGGCGCATCGGCAACACACCAGACCAGCATGAACGCCGGCCAGGCCAGCAGCCCTGCTCTGGCGCTCGACGCCGCCACGCAGAGCGCCCCGTTTGCGGCGAAAATTCAGAACGGCAGCTTCAAGCTGCATGTCTACGACAACACCGGGGCGGCCACGCCGGCAGGCGGCGTCGCCATTAACATCACCGCCGGCGTCACCACGATGAACGACATCGCCGCCGCCATCAACGCCGTCGCCGGCGTATCAGCCGCTATTGATGCATCCGGTCATTTAAGCATCACGGCCGCAACCGGCAACACGTTCACCCTCTCCGGCGACAGTAGCAACGTGCTGGCCGCTTATGAGATCAACAGCTTTTTCCATGGCGATAACGCCGGCTCGCTGGCCTTGTCGTCAGCAGTGCAAAATAACGCCGACGCCATCAATACAGGCGCGGCGGATGCAGCCACTTCGGTCGTTCAGGCTGGCGACAACAGTTCGGCCCTGGCGATCCTCGGCCTGCAAAACAGCGCCCTGAGCATCGACAGCACGCCTGCCGCCAGCCTGCACGACCGCACCACATCGCTCTCCACCCTGTACGGCACCGATACCGCCGTCTCTTTGCAGCAGAAAGACTATCGCAGCGTTGAAGCCGATTCGCTGAACAATCAGCGTCAGGCCATATCCGGCGTCAATACGGATGAAGAGTTGATTGCCATGATCAAATTTCAGCGCGCCTATCAGTCATCCGCCAAGGTGATCACCACCACCAATCAGATGCTCGACTCGCTCATGGGGCTGATCCGATGAGAATTTCCACGTCCATGCTCTATAACAACCTGCTTGCAGGCATTCGCAACCAGCAGACCATCCAGAACGACGGCAATGCCAAAATCGCTTCCGGCACCCGTTTTCAGACGCCGGCCCAGTCCGGCCTGGACTACAAGGTGTCGCTGGATATTCGCCATGCGCAGGTGGCGGTTCAGAGCAGTATCGACGCCAGCAAGGAGGTGGAGTCGCGACTCAATATGAGTCAGACCCTGCTTAACGACATGGGCAATATTTTAACACGCGCCCAGGCGCTGGCGGTGCAGCAATCATCCGCCCAGTTAAGCGCTTCCGAGCGGCAAGCCGCACTGCAGGAGGTGAACCACCTGGCCGATCAGTTTCTGGCCGACGCCAATCAGAAGTGGCAGGGCCAGTCGCTGTTCGCCGGCACTGCGGTGGATCAGCCGGCATTCACCCAGGACGCTGCAGGCAATGTCACCTACAGCGGCAGCAGTCAGGATCGCATTGTCTCAATTAGCGACAATCAGCAGATCGTCAGCAACATTCGCGGCGACGACCCCGCCTTCAGCGCCGCCTTTTCAGCCCTGCAGGGATTCAAAACGGCGCTGGCCAATAACGATACCGCCGCCATCCAGACATCGCTCGGCAACCTGAACAGCGCCGGAGACGGCATCATCAATCTGACCAGCGACGCCGGCGCCAGACTCAACGCGGTGCGCATATCCAGAACATCTTTTGAGGATATGAAGCTGAATCTGGACAAACAGCTCAATCAGCATGAAGGGGTCGATATTCCGGCCGTTGTCGCGCAGATGCAGCAGTCCCGCATCGCCCTGCAAGCGGCTTACAATCAGATCGCCCAACTCAAAACGCTGAGCCTGACCAATTTTCTCAGGTAACGGCTGATGCTGGTATTACGCAGAAAAATCGGACAGGTCATCCGCATCAATGATGATATCCGCATCATCATTCAGGATGTGCAGAACGAACATATTGTTCGCATCGGCATCGAAGCGCCGAAAGACGTGCCGGTGCACAGGCTGGAGATTTACAACCTTATTCAGCAGGAAAACCGATCTGCCGGCGGCGCAGATGCGATCGAATGGCTAAAAGGAGCAACCCATGACAGCAGTGCAGGCGATACAGAAGAACATCACTGATTCGGAACCCGATCACGGCGGCGCCTTCCACTTTCCGCAGGGCATGGCCGGCTTCAGCGACGCCCGTGAATACGGCTTTATCTATCAGGGCCATGGCGACATCGCCTGCATCCAGTCCACCGATCACCCAGAAGCCGCTTTTCTGCTAACGCCGTGGGATGAACAGCGTTTGGGCCCGCCGCCGACGCTGCCGGCCGAGCAGCTCCAATGCATTCGCGCCAGTAGTCAGGAACAGCTGATGTGGATGCTTGTGCTCAACCCCTTTGCCGACCCCAAGTGGGTGACCGCCAACCTCAGGGCGCCTGTCGCCATTAATCTGGAGATGCGCATGGGGCTGCAATATATTCGACAGGAACAGGATCTGGAGATCCGCTACCACTGGCAGCCTCAGCCGGGATGAACGAAAAAATCATTCTGAAATTATTCGGCAGGAGTCAATGAAACAATACTGAATGGCTTCCAATTGGAAACTGCCAGCTCGGATCCGTTTGCATCCAGGCTGGTGACCCGCCACTTCAGCGGTTTATCGCTGTGTTCGCTCAACCATGGCGGCGCCTGATAACGGCCTGCCCCGCCTTTAACCACAGCCGAGAGGATTGTCTCGTCGCCATCCAGCACCTCCAGCTTATCGAACGCTGCCGAGCTTGCTCCAACCCAGGAAAAATCCACTGCCGCATCCGCAGTCACATCTTTTTCGGGCGACAGCAGCTCAACCACGCCGCCATCCACGCCTTGGAGTTCCGGCTTGCCGACATAATATCTCAACATCGGCATCGGAAATCCTGCCGCCCCACCAGCCGCCACTGTACCTGAAACTGCATTGGAATTACTCTCTTTATCGACAGTCGCTTCCACTCTGAACAGCAGTTTATAGTAGCCGTTCACCTGATGCGGAATTTTGCTGACATCCGGACCGGGCACTTCGACTGCGCCGACAGGCGGTAAAAACAGATCGAAACGCCTGAGCACCGTATAGCGCTTCTGCAAAGCCCTTTTTTCAACGGGCAGCGATGCCTCGGGCAACAGATCGAAATCAGTCGGCTCCTGATCGCCCGGCATCACAACCTCCCAGCGCCCAGTCAACCTTCCGGTGCCGTTAAATCGAATATCAGCCACCACCTCCGGCGGTGTTGAACCGCGTGGAATCACCACCACGGGGCTATCCGTCATAAATTTCATCTTCACATCCACCAGAGAGAACGGAATGCGTGCGCCGCCGCCAGCCATGCGGCAGGTCACCACGACAAACTGCGTTGGATTGGCGAAACGGCGCACATAAAAGAACCGGGAGTCGTTGCCTCGCTGAGCATCCTGATAGGCCCTACGCGCCACTGATGCAGGAATCGACATAATGTCGGTAAAGTTTTTTACACCGCCGGTTCCACTGTTGCGTCCAAGATTGTTTCTCAGTGGCAAGCGTCCGAACACCGTACCGGGCACGCATGGATCAGTTGCAGAGACCCCCGTCGTGACCACCTGACCGCACCAGAACGCCTCTACGGCCGTTTGCCCTGCAGCAAGGTTCTGAAAGGTCAGGAAGACCGTGCTCGGACTGGTATGGCTGACATTCACGCCGCTTGGATTGACGGCAGTAACAGCAGGGGCTTTGGTAGCTGCAAGCATGCAGCTACACATCATCAACAACAGAGTCAGGGCTGGTTTTAAATTCCGTATCATTGCCTTCACACTCCTAATGCGCATTGCCTGTTTCATGTTAAAACATGCTCAAACTGAAGCCGGCCTGAACCGTCCAGTTGGTCACATTCGAACGAAACGCGAACAGGTTATCAATACTGTCGTTAATCTGCCTGTCATAGCGCAGATAAGCCTGTCCGGGAATCTTCCTGCCATGGTAACCGGGAATCTCATACTGCCATGCCACCTGGGCATTGGCGGAAAGACTCCGGGCGTTGGCATTTTGTTGCGAATCGCTGTTGCGGCTGGTTTCGAGAATGCCGCTTATCGTCCAGTTCTCAAACAATATCCAGTTCAGCCCGATATTACGGCTCAGCGTATAGTTGGAAATCGCCTGTTCAATATCCCGGGCGCTGTTGCGACTAATGCCGGCAGTTAACGTCAGCTGATCGAAGATACGGAGCTCTCCGTTCACGCCATGCAACACATTCACAAAATCTGAATTGGCGCGTCCGAGCTGACGATTATCCTGCCTCGAACGGTTATGGATATAACTAAGACTCCAGATATCGCCGCTCCAGTTGGCGGCGAGTTCGAGCGTTTTGGTCATCTGATCGGGAATATGCCCGGGAGAAAAACCCGAAAGCGGATTCAGGTCCGGACGGTTGTCGCCAAACTGATGCACCAGCGTATAATTGGCATTGAGATTCGGCAGAAAAAGTGGAAAGACGCCGCCTGTAGCATCGCCAGCCAACATGCTTTTCAATGGTATCGATGCATTACTCAGCAACTGGCGTGTTTTTGTGGTGAGGATGGTGGGTATATTATCCAGGTTATCATGCATCTCCTGCAGCGATACGCTCACCGTTGCATCCCCGAGCGTCGTGTTGGCTGAGACAAGGTGACGCATCAGATCGGCCAGAGGCAACGAGCCGCCCGATTGCCCGACTGTTTTATACAACGGCGCGATGCGTTCATACTCATAGGCCAGTGAAAGAGAAAGCGGTTTACCGGATTTAAACTGGCCCTGATAGGCATTGAAGACCAAACGCCCGAACAGGGCGCTGTCATTGGTCTCATTAACCGGTACAACACCCAGCCCCTGATTCAAAGAAGGGTCATTGGTGTTTCTGTAGCGGCTGCGCGCAGCCTCAAACTCTGCCGTGAACATCGATTCCGGCGTGCTGGCCGAAGCCCGCAATGCCATGGTTCTGCTATGTTCCGCATCGTTAATTTCCCCGATATTAAAGCCCGGATCAGAAAGCTGGCTGCCTTGTGACACCAACCCCTCCACCTTCAACGCACCGGGCCTTTCAAATACTTCCGCGCTGATTTTTGCGCCAAAGATTCTGTTATCGGCTTTTTTCAAACCGACGGCGTTATCGTAGCCGACAATGGCAGTCGTACTCTGGGCTGTCGCCGCCAGAGAGACGCGATCCCCGAAACTGTAAGATGCATTGATTCCGCGATTCATGGCATTGCCCAAAATATATCGTCCACCCTGAAACTGATCATGGCCGATGCTGAGTCTGGCAGCGCCTTTATTAAGTGTAACCAGATAGTCGGACAGATCGACTTTGGGCGCATGATTGCCTTTTTGTCCGAATCTCAATGCTTCATCGCGATGGCTTGTGCCGATAAAATTACTCTGCACCTGCATGGAAAAATCACCACGCGCCAGATCCAGGCCTAGCCCGCCCTGACCGGTTAAATCATGAAATGTTGACCGCACAGGCGGCCCGGCATCGGGCGAGTGCCCTTCCCTGAATTGCGCTTTGACTGTCAGATTTAATGTCGGCGTGATCTCAAAACGATCAAACCCGGCCACCTTGCGCACCCTGATCTGCACCGATCCGGCCTCCTGCCATTGATCATTGCTGACCGTATATAGTTTGATCTCCCCTTCACCGTTAGGGAGATCAATCACGCCTGGCTGAAACACCAGCTCATTACCTTCTCTTTTGAATAGCGCCGTCAGATCAGTACTGCCGACAAAAACGCGGATCTCATATGCTCCGGACAAGTCATCCAGATCAATGCGAACTTTCGCATCCGCATCCACCCACTGACCATCAATGATATTAGAGCCGGTAACCTGTACAGCATGTGATAACCGGGGAGCAACCAGCAGAGTACACAGCAAATAGAAAACGACTATGGCAAAACGGCGATGCATCTGTTTCCTCCCGATCCGATAGTTTGGATGATTGATTCTGAATAAAACGAAATATCGCCAAACTTTGGTAGCCTGCCTATACCCAGAATTGGGTATAGGCATTT
>JALUYG010000193.1 GCA_027013105.1 Mariprofundus sp. | reverse complement strand
AACATGCCTCAATCAAAGGCCGGATATATGTATGCAACTTTTCCTTTGTGACATCTCAAACTTTATCCTTGCAATAAGGGGCGATCCATATATGTCCCCAGAATTATAGAATATACACCTTGAATCCCATGCCATCACCCAACCCAAAGGGCATCACGCCAGCCACCTTTTTAAGCGCTTATAATGAAAGGAGTAAGCTTATGTTCAAACCATTCAAATACATCGCGTTATTCTTTCTCTTTCTAGGCTTAGCCGGTTGTGGTAGCCAGACTTCCACAACTGCTCAATCCACTACACCCACTCCGACGACCACACCTGTACTGCGTTTTTCTGACCTGATTTCTGGGCCATCTATCGGATTGGGAGATGGAAAAGGTAGTGGTGTGATTGTGACGCTCTGGGGACAACTTCTTGGACAAGGCAAAATCAGTTCAGCCGCAACTATCAATAGCAACTATAAAGTATTTTTCACCGACTCAAGCGGCGTTAAGCGACAAGCTGCTTATATCTACTATTGGAAAAATGCGGATGGAAAATTACCAAGTGGTCCTGCTAATCTTTATGAATCCCACAGAATGCAGGAGATTGCCTTTTCTATTCCCAATTCGGCAATGGGTTTGGGCAAGATAACCGTATCGGTGAATGGTGTGGTATCAAATCCACTGCCATTTACAGTAAGGGCGGGTAAAATTTTTCATGTCAAAAGTGGTGGCAATGATATTACCGGGGACGGTTCATGGTTAAATCCTTGGCAAACAGTGGCCAAAGCACAAAGCCTAATGAAACTTGGCACCATAGTTTATTTACACGACATGATAGTTGGTGGCGCAACTAAACGTTGGGCTATTTACAATAATTCCGGATTAAAGGCAG
This sequence comes from Mariprofundus sp., assembly GCA_027013105.1. GTDB lineage: Bacteria > Pseudomonadota > Zetaproteobacteria > Mariprofundales > Mariprofundaceae > Mariprofundus. Next base: position 11,957 of record JALUYG010000193.1, on the reverse strand, counting down.
ATACATCAAACCAGCTCGCTTATGTGGCATATCCTGGTTCAAAGGTTAAATTGTTGGGTAGTAATGGCGTTTGGATGTTCAGAACCACCGGTATAGTAACTTCCAAGCTGTCTGTTTACGCTTCGAATTGTGACTCGGTAGGCGCTAATTGTCTTAGAAAGGATTCAACGGGTATTGCGCCTAGTGACTGGGGACGGGTCATTGGTAATTCAATAACTGATCAGCCCAATGGCTGTGCCAATTCGCAAAGTGGAGCTATTAGTGGCGGTGTAGGGAGAGTTGAAGGCGCTAAAATATTTGGTAATTATATACATGATTATGCATGCCCGGAAACGTCAAAATTTCATCATACGACTTACATGACTATTCGCGCTGGTACGGCTGATCCCAGTATTAAGCCTTGGGAGTTTGGATGGAATTACTTGAAAAACAACCATGCTAAAAATGGCATTCATAATTATGATAAAGATACCTCAGGTTTCGAAACTTGTGGTGATTTAAATGCGAACCTGAAAATACATGATAATGTGATAGTGAATCAGGCTGGTGCGGGTATATCGATCATATCTGAATGCGGTTGGACTCAGGATACCTATATTTATGACAATGTCTTGATTAATGTAGGGCTGATGTCAGATGTTAATTGCCCGTTCAATTGTGGTCCGAATGGCGCTGCATTCACGCTGGGAGATAGCAATTACTACGGCAATATTTATCTGTTCAATAATACGGTTTATTTGTGGGATCAAGACAATATACCGGGAACAGGAACCTCGGCAGCATGCGCGTCTGTTATCGGTGCAGGAGACAATATAGGTATTTTCTTTAATGACAATGTATGTTTTAACAATAAAGAAAGCTATTTTATTGGCAGTGGTCTTCGTGCTGGAAATAAATTAAATAATTTTAAAGGTAATCATAATGTCTGGTATTCCCCTTTTGCTGTATCAGCCATTGCAATTCCACCTGCTTGGGATGCATCTAAAATTACTGCTGATCCGTTAATGACTGTTAAAGGCTCACAAATAGTTATTGGGAAAGGATCACCTGTTATTGGTAAATCAAAGACCACCTTGAAACGGGATATTTATGGACAGATTCGAGGAAGGAACTCTAATATCGGGGCTATTCAAACCCCGTAACTACTAAGCACCTCCAGCCACAATACATGTGAGAAATGGGGACAGCAGGTATTTATGGGGATTCGGAGGTAGTATTGAATTCATGACAAGATATGATATACGCCATCTTCCATCGGGTGTTTTTATTGCCCACAGGTTACCTCGCATTGCCGAAGCTGGCATGGTGCTACTTATTGCGTGGGCGGTGGCGGGATGGTTGACGACTGGAGGAGCATGGACGCCGACTACACCCCGAATGGGGAGCTATGCTGGTATAACAGTACCACTCTCCGTCAAAGATATTGCAGCCATGCCATTGTTTGGAAAAATGGTGAAAGAGGCTGTGGCCGTGAAGTCCTCCCCCCCCCGAGCGGTAGTTGTTTCACGATTGCGGCTGCAGTTACTGGGAACCATACTGGCCGGAATACATTCCGCCGCTATTATTACATTGGCAGACAACAACAAACAAAAGCTGGTTTTTTCGGGTGACCAGATACAATCTGGCGTGGTGTTGAAGCGTGTCGAGGCGATGTCTATCTTGGTGGATAACCACGGCAGATTGGAACGTATTCCGATGGGAAAATCGGCACTTGCGATTAAAGTTCCTGTAGCGTCAAAAAGCAATGCCATCATCCGGCACATGTCCCGCGCTGTTGTGGAGGCCAATTTGAACGATTTACCGACCCTGCTTACTCAAGCGCGGGCGATTCCGCATCAGATGGGAGGCAAACCGGACGGCTTTCTGATTCAGGAAATCGTGCCGGATTCTCTATATGCTCAGGCTGGATTGAAAAATGGTGATGTAATTCGCAAGGTGAACGGTCAGCCGATTATGCAGCCCGAACAGGTAATCAAGCTGTTTCAATCATTGCGGAACGCTAATAGCATTGATCTGGAGTTTGCACGCAACGGAGTTATCCGAACTGTACATTTTGACATACGATGATTGCTTCTGAAAACAATATCTTACAAACCTACAAATCCGCGAAACAAGCCCTGCCTTTGTTCTGCCCTTTGTTCGCCATCGGCTAAGCGAAAATCGAAACTGAACTTATGCCAATTGGTGCTGATTTATGCTTAACCGTAAAGCGTTATCAAATTAGAGGCTGTCCCAGATAACAATCTGAGCGAGTGGATCGGAATACTCCGTCAGTTTGACCGTTCACACAAAATTCAGGCCTCCCCATTTCTCGGCATGGCTCTCAGCACGGGACGGTTACAGTTCCGGCGTGGCGAAAACGTAGGAGGGCGTGTGGAGGAGGTTAGGGACACTATGAAGAACTCTCTATTCTTGGGATCCACTTCAAAGAGCGTTGTATAGCTATCTTACCTGTTTTACCTTGATATCGGTTGACGGGTGGCGCATATCCATGCAACTTAGGATTCATGTTCCGTTCCCTTGTATTGCTGATGCTGATATTTCCAATTTCAGCTACATCCGCCGAAATCTCGCGCGAGCCCCTGCCCGTAATGCAACAGAATCCAGCCATGATGCGCTATTACGATCCCCATCCGTCTTCCGCACGGGTATTGGGTGCTGATAACGGAGAATTTCGTCTCGATCAGTATTACACCAGTATCTTTCTTGCCGACACATTGCCGAATCCCGCCCGCTATCTGGCGGATATGGAATTATACGTCGCCGAATCAGAACTTCGGTATGGTGTGAGCGAAAGCTCCGATATCGAGTTGACCATCCCTGTTATGCGCCCATTGGCAGGCGTGCTTGATCCCTTTCTGCGCAACTATCACCGGGCACTGGGATTCCCCAATGGCGGGCGCGAATTCCAGCCGGATAACAGATTCGCCTACCGTTATCAGGGCGTAACCGGGGGCTGGAACAGCAGGGCTCGCTGGGAGATGGGTAATATACGTCTAAAACTTCGACAGCAGTTGCTGAAAAATATGCTAACTGTGATGGGCGGCCTCCAGTTTCCAACTGCCAGTAGCAAACGTGGTTGGACAAACGGCGGCGTGGATATGGGGCTGGGTATTGCAGGCTCATGGGAAAGCGAAGCGTGGTTTATGCATCTGGAAGGTTGGTGGCTGCATCCATTCGCCCGTGATGACACAGGCTCTCCGGTACGGGATTATTTTCGCGGATCATGGACGCTTGGCAGACAGATCATTATTTTCCCTGTGGCGTTTAATCTAATTGCCCAGGTTCAGGGAGGTTCCTCGCCATACCATACCGGAATAACGACACTAGATGCAGCGCCATGGCTGTTCAGTGTCGGCTTCCGTACAGTAACACCAAGGGGAGTGCAGTGGAGTTTCGCTTTTATTGAGAATATCACACAGCAAAGCACGCAGGATTTTGGTATCACGCTTGGTTTTAGTGTTCCCCTCGTGTTTTTCCGCTAAAGTAGGTTGTCATTCATGGGGCGCATTTTGCAATACATCCGAAACAATGCCTTTTTAATAATGATATTCATTTTAATTTTACCCATATTCACATGGCTACGCTGGGATCCCACATCATGGTTTAATAAACAACTGCTATCCAATGGCTTAGCACCTTATGTACAAGTGGAACAGGTAGAAAAATCAGGGCTGAGTCTGCATCTGAACATCGTGCATATTCAAATCCCCGGTGGATCGAATATTAGCCTGAACAGGATACTTCTTAAGCCGGCATGGTTCTGGATTATCAGGGGAACTCCCGCACTTCATGTGCAAGCAAGCGCAGGCGATGCTGCCTTTGCGTTCAATGTTTCGATGCATGATGACGTCATCTGGCTGCATGATATGGACATACACGCCCCAGCCGGAATGATCAGGAACTATATCCCGCAGACAACGATGCTGAATCTGGCCGGAAACATTCTGATGTCGGGTAACATGGATCTGCAACAGCACGATGGTATTCCGCTTGCGGGAAGGATAATACTCCAGTGGGAAAAAGCTGCTTCCGGTTTGTTGGGGCAGGATTCTCTGGGCGATTACCAGCTTCAATTGGCATCTTCGGGGAAAAACAAATGGCGGTGGCATGTTAACGGTGGAGAAATGCTTTCGCTAAACGGAAGAGGGCATCTCTCGACGGTATCCCCGAATCCCGCACTCTGGAAAATAGATGGTAATATCCAAACTCACTCCCGAGGCAGGGTGGCATCCATCCTATCCGGAATGACGGGGCGTGATCAGGGAAATCTGATTCTATCTGGACATCTCTCACAGCTACATCTGAAATTCCTGGAACCGTAAATTACGGAGGGGTATAAGATTCATTCGCCTTCAACAATCATATCCACATCCAGCACCCCCGCCTTGTCGCCCGCCAGCAGTTTTGTTCTACCCAGATCCACACCGTCCTTCGCCAGCAAGCCCATGAATTTCACCAGATTCGGGTACGGCGCCTGGTGGATGCGAATCAATAGTTTTTGTCCGCCACCTAAACTAGGTTGCGGTTTGATCCGTGTGATATATTGGCGTACATCGCTGGCTTTCGCGGCCTGTTCAACCATTGCGAGGGCATTGTGCTTTCCGATCGCTTTATGCCCTCCCTTCTGCAAGCGATCCGCCAGCACCTGCGCTTCGCGCAACTCCCCCTGCAATGTCGGAAGGACTTTCTCAAGCGAGTGAACCTTATCCATCACGGGTAGCCAAACGCCGTACACAAACAGCAGGACGGGAAGCGCAATGGCGGTGAATATGAGCAACCGTTGTTCGCGTGGCGAAAGACGCCGGTAGCGCGGCAACATCTCTTCCTGCCAGCGATCGTGGATCGTTCGCCCAAACTGTGAAATCTTCAAACGATTCATGACCATTTGATACGGAACCTCACCTGCTTATCCGCCAGTTCCGTGTCTTCCACATCTACCTGATGACCCAGAATGGACGATAGTGTGTCACGAACACGATTGACCGATGCAAGATCCGGAACTGTGCCGGACAACTGCATATCCTTACCTGTGTATTCCATGCTGGCGATGTGCAAACCCTTGAGCTTTTGCTTCAACCGGCCCACCGCCTGCAACTGGCGCAGGAAAAACCATGCATCGGACTTGGCTCCGCCGCCCGCCGCCTTGCGCAACTGTCCCAACGGATCGAGCATCACCTTCTCATCCGGCAAACCGCGATGAAATGCCGCTTCAATACCCGCCTGTATCTCTGCCTGTTCCGCATGCAACTGGTGTATGCGATAAAAATTGCCGCCCAGTATCGTCAGCAGAAGGACTGCGGCCAGCGCTGCTGTTCTGCGCCATGGCTTCAGGCGTTTTTGCCAGCCGCCCGACACCGCCCATGCACCATGCCGGAAATTGGGCACGGAACCCGCATCTGCAGCGGATGCGGCCAGATATGTAGCCCTGGCGCGACTAGGCAGAGATTCAACCACCTCACCACGCCAGTCTACATCCGGTATCAGTTCAACCTGCCATGTTGCATCCAGCCGCCCGTAAACGGGCATCGTATCCGGTTCGAACCCCATCGCCAGTACCGAACGCATGGCATCCTTGGCCGCTGCCCCGCACGTATAGCTGCTTGTCACATTGATGCGGCGCATGCCACGCCAGACGCCGCCGTGATAGACACCCATAAACAGGCCTTCGGCATCGGCATCAAAAGCAGCGAAATCATCGGTATGATTTTCCGGAGTCAGTGCTTGCAACCGCAGCCATGCATCTACAGCCACAACACGGCAAGTCTGCCATGCTGTATCCGCCGCCAAATCCGCCTGCACAGTGGTTGGCATCCCGAACACCAATCCGGCCACACCATTTTTCACCGCTGCAGCCCGCCATAAAAGCCACCACTCCTCCGGCTCAATCCCCGCCTGTCCGGCGAGTTCCTGCCCGAGAATATCCATATCCAGAAAACGCGGATGTGCCAGTGGCAAGGAAAACGGTCGCGACAACAACCGCTCAATGGGCCAGATCAGCATATCCGGAAACGACTGATCTGCAAACGTCTCCCATGAAGGAAGCGCTGTTTGCCCGGACTTCTTATGATGATCACCATCTTGCTGCGTCGGGTTATCACTCTGCCCGGGAATTTCTTCACCTAACGCATCCCACGCATGCAGCCGACGGCCATCCCAAAAAGCTATGGTCATTGTGTTGCCGCTATCTTACGTCTGGTCAACACTTGCAGTTTCTTCCCCGAACGACCCATCAGCATTTCCTCCCTCCAGCGCACACGGCCAAAACGGGCCTCGGACTGAATCAAAAAAGCATCGCTTACCGTGCTCAGCCTGGCAGGGTTAATGCGTCCCGCCCAGACCGAATAAGGTGTTTGCGAAGACCATTCCGCCACTGTGCGCCAAGGCGTATCCTTCCTTTGTGCGATCATTCCGTCCACATTCTGTTCGGTAATACCATCCGCCAAACTCATCAGCACATCCTTTGTGGCCGTATTGATATTCACCGGTGTGATACCCGTATGTGGTCGGACGATGGCTACATGTTTCAGTTTATTCAACACGTCGTGGTCAAACCCCTTGATCAGCAGCACCTCGCTCAAACTGTCCAATGGTGCGTTCTTGACTCGCCAGTGTTTATCCATATAGGCAATATCCTCCGCGCCACCCGGCCCGTAAGGTGTGCCATCCCTGTCCATCCAGTCCACCAGCGCATCCACCAGACCTGCATCCAGTTCCAGCCGCGCGAACAGGCGTTTGGCGATCATCACCGACTTGACCTGCGGCACGCCATTGGCATCCACCAAGTCATTCAGGTTAAAGAAACGGTTTGCATCCACAATTGCCGTTGTGACCTCTCCATCATCCACCGGAAATGACGGCATGGCCTGAGCCCAGTCCTCATCCAGACTGTCCACGCCGGCATCATCTTCCTTCAGGATTTTGCGACCCAGCTCCAGACCCGATTCCGCCGCCAGCATGGACTGGCTGGCCAGTTGCATGTTCTCGGCCCGCCGCAGGGATATCCAGTCCTCATTGGCACTTTCCACCGCCCAAACCGCCACCAGTGCCACCAGTCCGAGAACCAGCACCAGTGCTACGCCACGCTCTTTCTCACGGCTTCTCACCTCGATCCTGTTCATGCTGGTGCCTGCACTTCCAGAAAGACCGGCAAGATCAATTCCCGCCTGTTGTGTCCATCTCGCCAGCGCACCCGCAAGGCGCGCGGCAGCCTTCCGGATTCTTTCGACTTCCAGACATCCTGCCACTGGTGATTGCTATCCATCGCCTGCACATCGAATGACTCGGCTTTCCCCATGTCCCAGCGCACCGGCTGCCCTTCATCACGCTGCCACGGCACGCTTGATTCGCGCACCAACACGCCCTTGTCCTCATCCATGAAATAATGCACCCGGATCAGAGCCGGACTGCTTGCATCCGCCACCAGCAGCCAAAGCTGGTCAAATGCGTCGTCGCTGCGCTGGTCATGCACAATCTCCAGTGTTTGTAAGTTTTTGTCTGCCGAACGGGAAAGATAATCCACATCCATGCGCAAGCGGCGATCAAGCTGATAGGCGCGCTCCAGCCCGTCACGCGCTTGCCGCAACTGCTGAAATCCTTCTCCGGCAGGTTGAATCGCCGCATAGGCCACGGCTGCAATCATGGCAAAGATGGCCAGCGCCACCAGCATTTCCAGCAGCGTGAATCCTTCCATGTCCTTCATGGCGCTGCCCGATAGAGAAACAGTCTCACCGGCGGTTCGCCGGGGGCGGTTACCTCCATATTCTGGCGTACAAAATTCGATCCTTCCGTGCGCTCCACCGAGCCGTGCCACTGCAATGTAATCTCTCCCGCTTTGACCTCACCGTGCGTATCCGTGTTGGTCACGCCGGATTGGAGACGCTGCGCTTCCAGTTGGTTCACCGCCGTGGACAACGCCAGCGCATGCAGGGACAAATCGTGCTGAATATCCGCTGATGCGCCGACGCGGGAGATCAGCACCACCAGCGCCGTGGCGGCAATAGCCAGCGCCACCATCACCTCCAGCAGGGTAAAACCATATTGCTTCATTGCGCAGGCTCCACGATGTGAATGCCACCCGGCCCGGGGCGCAATTGCATCTGCAACTGCTTTGATGCCGACGCCAGTGTCACATCCGCCAGTGTCAACATGCCATCGGGAAACAGCGTCACGCGCCCCAGCGGCGGGTGCTCATCCGTAGTTTTCTCCAACTGCGGCAACCCGTCCTGCAACTGTACGGATTCAATATGGATACCTTTCGGTAAATCGTGCGGTGTGAAAGGCTTTTCATGCATGGGCTGCCACGCGCCTTCTGCGTCCGGCGTTTCAAACATATACCGATTCGCATATGCCGACCAACGCATGGGAACGCTGCTCAATTGCGCCTCTTCCGCCGCCAGATGTAATACCTGCCGCAAGTATCGCCCTTCATCCGCCAGTCTGGCCGACGGCGGTGAAAAGACGTTGGGTAAAACAACGGCGCTGACAACCGCCATAATCAGCAACACCAGCATAATTTCCAACAGGGTAAATCCGTATGCTGGAACTTCCATATCCCGCTGTCTTCGAAAACGGGAGTGCCCCCTTGTCATGAAGATCTACCTCTACTTATTTCCAGTTCCCAATATCGGCATCGAATCCCGTGCCTCCGGGACGTCCGTCCGCGCCGTAGGAGAGCAGATCGAAATCGCCGTGTACGCCCGGCGACAGATAAACGAAATCATTGCCCCATGCGTCCTTCGGCAGACTGTCCATATAACGCTTGCCATTCGAACCTGCCTGAACCAATGCATTCAAGCCCTCACTTGTGGATGGATAATGGCTGTGATGCAGGCGGTACAGCTTCAACGCCTGAGCAATATCGGACATCTGCGCCTTTGTCGCGGTCACCTTGGCTTCATCCGCCCGTTCGATAAAACGGGGGGCTACAATCGCCGCCATCACACCGATAATCACCAGCACCACCATGATTTCCAGCAACGTGAATCCCGCCTGCCCGGATTTTATTTCTCTATATACCATGATCCCAGCTCCTTACTCCGGAAGTTATTTCTTTTACAGAACCCTTCAACTTAAATGCCGATCCACATCCATTCTCTCGTGCAAGATCCTGATCACCCATAGTTCACTGTTGAAAAACGGGGTCAGGCATGAGTTATTGAGTTATTGGATGTGAATATGTAGTGTGTCTGGCATGGCTAGGAAACCGCGCATCCACATTTCAGGTGGATTATATCATGTTATGCTTAGGGGTAATGGAGGGCAGGATATTTTCTGCAAATGATTTTGCTGCTGAGTTTAAACGTCAATGTGCAAAGACTGGCTCCATCTTTGGCAAGGTGGATAGATGGCGACCATCAACCAAAATGTGCAGTGGTTGTGGTCAGCTTCACGATATGCCGCTTGATAAACGAACAATGAAATGTGATTACGGTCTGCTGCTCGGCAGAGATACCAACGCAGCAATCAACATCAAAAACGCTGGGATGTCAGCGTTCGGACTAGGCACTGTTAGTCGGGATAATTCTGCTCGTGCTGCTTGAATCCAAAGAATCCCCTGAATTTATTCATGGGGAGTGCATCAAATTATTCATTTCTTTGTGTTTTTTGTACCTTTAGTTTACAATATCGCCTATAGTCGGCGGAATATGCCGATAATAGAACCATATATAAACTAAGGAGGTGTGAATGAATCTGCAACAACAAAAACTCATGCAGCACTTACCTCTTGGTCAATTTGTTTCGCGTTGGACTTTATTGCAGCATGGCTTCTCATCCCATGCTTTGGATAATTACCTAAAAAGTGGTGTGCTCAAAAGCCTTGTGAGAGGGATTTATATGCGCCAAGAGTCTAAGCTTTCTTGGCAGGGAGCAGTGGCATCCTTACCTAGCATGTTGGAAAATACTGTGGCTGTAGGAGGGATGACAGCATTGGAGCTACAGGGCTTTGCACAGAACTTGTCATTTGCCAATCAGCGGAAAATACATATTTATAGTTCTGAATATTGCCCTGTGCGAGTCAAAGTTATTTTTAAAGCTATCGAAGGTGTTGAGCTCTGCTGGCACAGAACCTCTCGCTTGTGGGAGAAGCATAGTCAGGATGCCTTGTTTTTAAGTGAACATCAGTGGCAAGATGGGGTGGCTCCCATGCTCGTATCAGCTCCTGAACAAGCCATACTGGAACTGCTTATGACGCTGCCAGAAGAAATTAGTTTTGATCATGTTGAACAGTTGATGCAAGGCTTAACTCAACTATCACCAAGAAAACTGGATGTCTTATTGAAGAATTGTAAAAGTGTGAAAGTGAAGCGTTTGTTCTTTTTGTTTGCGGATCATTTGAATTATCCTTGGCGAAAGAAACTCGATGTAAATCATTATTCGTTGGGTTCTGGAAAACGGGTGATTGCGAAAGAAGGCAAGCTAGACACGCGTTATCAAATTACGGTACCTAAGTCGTTTGTTGGTGAATAAACAAACCATTTATGGGCAGCAAGTTCAACTCTTGGTTCAAGCCCTGCCGATTGTCTTTCAAGAATCATGCTTTGCCTTAAAGGGTGGTACAGCAATCAACTTGTTTGTACGAAATTTACCACGCTTATCCGTTGATATTGATTTGGTTTATTTGCCCAGCGAAGATCGGAATAAAGCTTTGTTACATATCAAAGAAGCGCTAACTCGGATTCATGATAACCTACAAAGTGCTATTTCTGGCACATCAATACACAAATCTTTTGATGAGAAAGCTGATGCACTTCGCTTGGTTGTAAGCAAAGGCTCTGTTCAGGTGAAAATTGAACTTTCACCTGTGCTTAGGGGAACTGTATATGCTCCTGAAGAGCGTGATGTGAGTGCGTTAGTGGAAGATGAGTTTGGTTATGTGAGTGCTCCGTTGGTATCTATTCCAGATTTATATGGTGGTAAGATATGTGCAGCTTTAGATAGACAGCATCCAAGAGACCTTTTTGATGTCAAACTGCTTTTGGAGAATGAGGGCCTTACCAATGAGATTCGTAAAGCTGTATTGGTTTATATGATGAGTCATCCAAGGCCAATTTCAGAACTGATTGCACCACACTTTAAAGACCTATCTCAAATCTATGCGAATGAATTTGTTGGTATGACCACAGAACCTGTATCATTGGCTCAACTGGAAGAAACGCGAGAAACGCTTGTGAGAAAGTTAAACCGAAGCCTTACGGCTGATGAAAAGCTATTTCTTATGTCATTTAAACAAGGTAAACCGAATTGGGAGCAATTGGGATTGGGAGGTGTGGACTTATTACCTGCGATAAGGTGGAAGCAACTGAATTTGAATAAAATGAAGGCGACTAAACGGCAGGAAGCAGTGGATAAACTAGAGGGTGCTTTGGGTATCATGTAAGAGGAAAGAGTTATGGGCAAGGCGAACGAATTAACATTTCAGAATGATATGATTAGGCAGTTGGTGGCGGGTGGTTGGTTATTGGGCAAACTTGAAAACTATAATCGAGAGCTTGCTTTGTATGAAGAAGACTTGCTTGGCTTTGTGCAAGATACCCAGCCCGAACAATGGCAGAAATATTGTAAGATTTATCCCAATAATCCCGAACAAAAATTCTTAGAGCGCGTAGCCCAACAACTGGATAAAGCAGACCTCAATGCAGCGCATAAAGAAATGCGCACCTTTGGAACACTTGGCGTTTTGCGTCATCGCATCAAAGACCGTGGCACACGCTTTAACCTATGCCAATAAATGACGGTATATTTTTTTTGGTGTAAATATATTATTTATATATATCAGTATATTAGGGGAATGTTTCAAGTCCTGTCGAGGGCACCATACAGAAATCATAAGGCTTAAGCATTTGCAAAGAGAACTGTCAGCACTAAGCTTGCAACTGAAAAGGGTTAGGGAGAAAGCGATGAAGGAAAAGCAATGTCGGGAAAAGATAGATGCGATGCAATCCAATTTATCTTAC
>JALUYG010000192.1 GCA_027013105.1 Mariprofundus sp. | reverse complement strand
TCGTGCTTCACCCATACAAGTTTTTATCCAGAATATCGCAGTAGTTTTGGCTGTGCTCTTATCTGCGTTCATCTGCGTCCATCTGCGGTTAAATTGTCTGTTCCATTTTGAAAACCAACAGGGTGCAGGCAGGCATAGCCTTTGTCGCCCGGTTGGCCATCGAAGGCGGCGCAATCGGCGGCTGCATTGGGGCAGCGCGGTTGATAGGCGCAGCCCTGTTCGGCTTCACCCTCGCCGTTGCTGTCATATTCAGAGGCTTCGGCGCTGCGTTCATTGGGGTGGATGACAGGGCGGGCGGCAAGCAGCGCGCGGGTGTAGGGGTGCCGGGCATGTTCAAAGAGTTCAGCCGCCCTGCCCTGCTCCACAATGCGGCCGGCAAACATCACCAACACACGATCGGCAATATGACGAATCACCGACAGATCGTGCGAAATAAACAGATAGGAGAGGCCGCGCTGGCGCTGAATATCCTGCAGCAGATTCAGAATCTGCGCCTGCACAGACACATCCAGCGCCGACACCGGCTCATCCAGCACCAGCACCTCCGGCTCCACAATCAGGGCGCGGGCGATGCCGATGCGCTGACGCTGGCCGCCGGAAAACTGGTGCGGATAGCGATCCATGCCCGAATCATCCATACCGCACAACTGCAGCGTTTCCGCCACCTTGTCGCGTCGCTGCTGCCGGGTCAGGCCGGGGCGATGCACGCGCAGCCCTTCGGCCACGCTCTGCCATATTTTCATGCGCGGATTCAGGCTGGCGAAGGGATCCTGAAAGACCATCTGGATATGACGCCGCCGCTGACGCAGGGCGCGGCCGGATAGCGCACCGACCTCTTCATCGCCCCAGCAGATGGTTCCGGCATCGGGCTGCAACAGACGCATGGCCAATCTCGCCGTCGTCGATTTGCCACTGCCCGATTCGCCGACAATGGCCAGCGTCTCGCCGCTATCCAGCCGAAACGACACATCATCCACCGCGCGCTTGGCCTTGCCGCTGGCCCGAAACATGCCGCCAGCAGCAAATGTTTTGCCCAGTCCCTCAACGCTCAGTACACTCATGATTGCATCACATGCAGGCATCGGGCGTGATGCTCGCCCTGTCGCCACGCGCTCGCCGCCACAGGCTGTTCGCAATCGTGCTGACGTAGCGGGCAACGGGCGGCAAAATGACACCCTTCAGGCCAGCGCCCTGGCGGCGGCACCTGCCCTTCGATCACCTGCAGCGCCTGCCCCGCCTCGAACACCTCCGGCCGGCACGCCATCAGGGCGCGCGTGTAGGGGTGGGCGGGATGATCAAATATCTCCATCACCGGCCCGGATTCGACAATCTGGCCGGCATACATCACCGCCACATCGTCACACAACTCCGCTACCAGACCGAAATCGTGCGTCACCAGCAGCAGTCCGAGATTTCGCTGCTTCTGCAGATTCAACAGCAGTGCAATAATGCGCTTCTGCACCGACACATCGAGCGCCGTGGTCGGCTCATCGGCAATGATATAATCGGGATCGGCCGCCATCGCCATGGCGATCAACACGCGTTGGCGCATGCCGCCGGAGAGCGCATCGGGATACTGCTTGAGCAACCGGGCCACATCCTGCATGCCGACATCTTTGAGCAGATCCATGGCGCGCTGTTCGGCCTGCTTTTTATCCAGATCCAGATGCAGGCGAATCACCTCAATGATCTGACTGCCAATCGAGAATACCGGATTCAGCGCCGTCATCGGTTCCTGAAAAACCATGGCGATGCGGCCGCCCCGAATCTTGCGCAGCGTCGCCTGATCGACATCGAACAGACTGCTGCCGTCGAGCAGAATATCGCCACCTGTTTTGCGCACGCCCTGATGTTCGCCAAGCCGCAAAATCGCCTGGGCAGTCAGCGATTTGCCGCAACCGGATTCGCCCACCAGCCCCAGCACCCTGCCCGGCTGAAGCTGTAGCGAGAGATCGGAAACCGCTTCAACCCGCCGCCCTTCGATGGATACGGAGAGCGATAAGTGTTGTATCTCCAGCATGCGCCCGGTTGCTCAGGCGCGCTCGTCGATCGGGATATAGGCATCGCCGTGGCGGCCGGTATAGATCTGCTGCGGGCGGTAGATGCGGCCGTGCCCAAGCTGCTCTTTCCAGTGCGCCAGCCAGCCGGCCACACGGGCGACGGCGAAGATCGGCGTAAACAGATCGGTCGGAATGCCCAGTTTGCGGTACACAATGCCGGAATAAAAATCGACATTGGGGCAGATACCCTTTTTGCCCAGCGTCTGCCGGGAC
>JALUYG010000191.1 GCA_027013105.1 Mariprofundus sp. | reverse complement strand
TTGCACAAAGCAAACTGGGCGCGTTGATGATTTTTTGCGAAGCCATCATCATGAAAAACGCTAATCGGAGTAACAATGCGATATGAGGGCTGAGGGACTGCGGCAACCAGAATCATTTCTCTCTTCTTGAAATTCTATGCATAGGAATGTAAACTTCTATGCATAATATGTGGAGGTTGATATGAGAACGACTTTAGATTTGCCTGAAAATCTACTCAATGAGGCAATGGAAGTTACACATACAAGAACGAAAACTGCTGTTATCATTAAGGCTTTAGAAGAGTTATTAAGGAAATCAAAAATATCTGAACTTAAAAAGTATCGTGGTAAAATAAGTTTGGATATAAACCTGGATGAAATTAGAGACAGGCATTAATGGCTGTATTGGTTGATACATCGATATGGGTTGATTATTTCAGGGCAGGTGATAATTCTCACAAGCTTGATGATTTGATAGATGAAAATATCGTTGTTATTAACGACATCATTCTTGCTGAGTTAGTGCCTTATTTAAAGCTGAAAAAGCAAACTAAAGTTATTAAATTGCTGCATGAAATTAACTGTCTTTCATTGGCCATTGATTGGGAAGAGATTATTGAGTTTCAAGTAAGGTGTTTAAAAAGTGGTGCGAATGGGGTTGGTATTCCTGATTTGATTATTGCCCAAAATGCAAAGCAACACAGTTGCGAGATTTACTCGCTTGATAAGCATTTTCGGCTAATAAATCAGCTGTTGCAAGTGAAGTTGTATGCTGGGCGCGGTATCTGAGAATGTGGAACTGTTTCTTTCGATCGAGGGCGTGCGCACCAAACTGCTTTAGAACGCTTGTTAAAACAGAAATGAAAGGAGGAATGATATGAGTAAAAAAGCACCTGTCGCGGCGACTGAACCGGCCATTTTGCGACTGGAACCCGGCACCTACTATTGGTGCGCCTGCGGCAAATCGAAGAATCAACCGTTTTGCGATGGCTCACACGAAGGCAGTGAATTCACCCCGCGAGAGTTTGAAATAACCGAGGCGAGAAATGTGGCGCTATGCCAGTGCAAACAGACACGGAATCCACCTTTTTGCGACGGTACGCATATCGAGCTGTAGCTGCCGCCGGCAGTCGCAGGCGTATCCGTGCGATCACCACTGCGATTGATGAATAGTATGGATTAACGCTTCAGGCGATACCATTTCGCCTTTGTTTTACGCCAGAATGCCCTGTATTCGGCATCCGTGACCTGGCCGTCGCGATTGGCATCCATGGATCTGAATCGGGCTTTGGCGCGCTGATCCACCATGGCTTTGTATTCACCATAAGAGACGCTGCCGGACTGGTTATGATCCAGCGCCATGAATGCATCAACAACTTTGTCCGTGGCCGATTCCACTTCGGCCATGGCTGGCGAAGCAGCCAGAAAAAACAGTAAAGCAGCACCTATCCACCGTAGAGACATCAATCACCTCGTATTCATGCATTGCCGTCGCAGACCGCAGGCGGCATTATATCCGAGTTTATCCATGAGCACTATCATCGAGCGAGAGGGAACATGAAGGCCTATCTTGATTTAATGCGCCATGTGCGCGATCACGGCGCGCAAAAAGGCGACCGCACCGGCACCGGTACAAAATCGGTATTCGGTTACCAGATGCGTTTTGATTTAAGCGCCGGATTTCCGCTGGTGACAACCAAAAAAGTGCACCTGAAATCGATCATCCATGAGTTGCTCTGGTTTTTACAGGGCGACACCAACATTCGTTATCTGACCGAACACGGCGTTAAAATCTGGAACGAGTGGGCCACTGAAGATGGTTCGCTGGGGCCGGTGTATGGTTTCCAGTGGCGTAACTGGCCGACGCCGGACGGCAAGCTGATCGATCAGATCGCCGATGTCGTGGCGCAGATCAAACGCACCCCCAACTCGCGCCGCCTGATTGTCTCGGCCTGGAATGTGGCCGATCTGCCGGATGAGTCGATCAGCCCGCAGGCTAATGTCGAACAGGGTAAAATGGCGCTGGCGCCTTGCCACGCATTTTTTCAATTCTATGTCGCCGGCGGCAAACTCTCCTGCCAACTCTACCAGCGCAGCGCCGACATCTTCCTCGGCGTGCCGTTTAATATCGCCAGCTACGCGCTGCTGACCATGATGATTGCACAGGTCTGTGATCTTGAAGTCGGTGATTTTGTCCACACCTTCGGTGATGCGCATCTCTATTCCAATCACGCTGAACAGGTTGAAACACAACTGGCGCGTGAACCGTTTCCGCTACCGACCATGAAGATCAATC
>JALUYG010000190.1 GCA_027013105.1 Mariprofundus sp. | reverse complement strand
GCAGGCCGACGATGGCCCGAACCGCCGCCAGGTGCGAGCGCATGTTGGCCAGCTGGTGGGCCCGCATGGCCGGCGGCAGATGCAACGAGTGGCGGTGATCCAGCACCTTTCCCGCTGCGCCGTGCCCCGTCATCGTCTCCATGTTGCCGCACTTGGCCAGGGCCACCGGACCCGCGATCGACAACAACAGGACCCCACAGAACAATGATGTCATCCACGAACGTCCCGCCATGGGCTTTCCTCCCTTGCCAACAGGAAATCGTCGAGTACGAAATGCGAAAAAAGGGCCCGCGTCGGGGCCCTTTTCAATGATTGGCGGAGAGAGAGGGATTACTCGGCCTGCGGCCTCGCCCTCCGGGCCGTCGTCGCTCCGCTCCGGCGTTGTCTCGCCCGCTACGCGGGCTCGGCTCGAACCCGCCATTTTGATTCCCATCGAGGGTTCGAATCCATCCCTGTCAATCCATCAATAAAGGGCCCGCGTCGGGGCCCTTTTCGATGATTGGCGGTGGAAGCGTACCTTCAAACGGAGTTTTCTGACTAATGGAAACCTCGCCTCCGTTGAATTCGGGCTACAAAACGAAATCTTCATCTCAGGTATCCACCAGTAGCCAGCCGCCGCCACGGAAAACCGAAAGGATTACGAGGGGTTACGCATTAGCCGCCAAGGTGGAAATTTGACAAAAGAGCGTTGCAATGATCAGGGATCTCTTTATTTTTGCTTGCCATCTTGTAGGCAAGTAATAACCTGCGCCTTTTTCATCCTCATACTTTTTAGTGTAGTAGATGCCGCTTTAGCGGATGCCGGAAAAGGTGAAAAGCTTTTTTTGTGCACCTGATTGCCGCTATGCCGTGGAATGAATTCATGTTGCCTTACTTATGAAGGTCTTAGTGAGCGACTCTTTTGCATAATAAATTCTTCGATATCACTTGCAGGAACCGGTTTTCCAAACAGATAACCCTGGGCGAATTCACAATGCAACCTAGCTAAAAAATCGAGTTGTTCACGGGTTTCCACGCCCTCGGCAACCACCGACATGCCCATGCCATGTGCCAACGCGATGGCACCGGTCAGCATGGATCTGCTCTTTGGGTTGTTGACCAAGTTACCAACAAAACTCCTATCCAGTTTCAGCACATTGAAAGGGTACCTACTCAGATAGCTAAGGGAGGCATACCCGGTACCGAAGTCGTCAATAGCCAGACTGATGCCGAGATCCCTCAATTTCTTGAGGATCCAGTCGGCATGTTTCTCATTGTCGATGAGGGCGCCTTCCGTGATCCCAATTTCCAGCTCTCCGTTGCCAATACCATACCTGTCGATGCAATCCGCAATGAAGGTTAGCAAGTCTGGATCCCGGAACTGTATGGGTGATAAATTGACAGCGAGCTTCAGAGGTCCTTCACATTTATCGCGCAACGTATCCATCTGACGCAACGCTTCTTCCAGCACCCATTTCCCAATTGGCACGATCATCCCGGTCGATTCCGCCACCGGAATGAACTCCTCTGGTGAAACTTTACCAATCAATGGGTTTTCCCAGCGCAACAGCGTTTCTGCACCAACCATTCTTCCGGTCCGGACATCAAACTGAGGCTGGAATAACAGACTGAATTCATTCTTCCCTAATGCGCTGCGTATATGTTCTTCCAGTGTCAGGTGCCGGACGACCTTTTGTTCAAGTTCATCGGTAAAATAGAAATGGGTGTTGCGCCCCTGTGTTTTGGCATGATACATGGCGGAATCAGCCTTGCGCATCAATTCTCCCGGATCGTCACCGTCGCCAGGGTAAACGGCGATGCCGATGCTGGCGGTTAGTAACAACTCCCTGCCGCCGATCTTAACCGGCTTATTGAACTGTTGCAGGATGTTCCGGGCGACATGCGCAGCATCTACGCTGTCTTCCAGGCCGCCGAGCAGAATCAGGAACTCATCACCTCCGAGCCGGCCAACCGTGTCACCGCCGCGCACGGCGTCCTTAATGCGCTTAGCGGACTCGATCAGAAACCGGTCTCCTGCCTCATGCCCCATGCTATCATTGACTTTTTTGAAGTCATCGAAATCAAGAAACAGGACCGCCACCTGATGTTCTGAACGACGTGCTGTCTTAAGAAGCTGATTGAGGCGATCCATTATCAGAAAACGGTTAGGAAGCCCAGTAAGGTTATCGAAATTGGCCTGCTGCGCGATTATCATCTCCTGCTGTTTGCGCAGGGAAACGTCCTGTTTCAATGCCAGGAAATTGCGAATAGATCCGAACTCATCGATCACCGGAGAAAT
>JALUYG010000189.1 GCA_027013105.1 Mariprofundus sp. | reverse complement strand
GGATGCCTATTGTCCGCCGCCTTCGCATGAAGGCTTAAATCACGGGGCATAGCGCAGCCTGGTAGCGCATCTGGTTTGGGACCAGAGGGTCGGGTGTTCGAATCACCCTGCCCCGACCATTTAAGTTTTGGATATGGTGGATTGATTCAGCATATCCGGAGGAATCGTGCGGCGTATGTAGCACTGGACGCGATCTGGCGAGCGCCTGTAGCTCAACTGGATAGAGCAACGGCCTTCTAAGCCGTAGGTTGCAGGTTCGAGCCCTGCCAGGCGCGCCACCGTGTGGCATATGGTGGATGTAGCTCAATGGTAGAGCCCCGGCTTGTGATGCCGGTGGTTGTGGGTTCGAGTCCCATCATCCACCCCATTTTTGATGGAATGCCATTTACAGCAGCGCATCCAGACGCCATGATTCCGGCATCGGGGCCGTTAGCTCAGTTGGTAGAGCAGCTGACTCTTAATCAGCGGGCCGTAGGTTCGAGCCCTACACGGCCCACCATTTTATAGGTGGAACTCAACAGGAGCCTCCCTCGGGGCTCCTGTTCTTTTGCTGAATACCATGTCTGTCTTATTTCGGTTGTACTAAGCCGGTCGTCCGGGAATTGATGCTCAGGCTACGCGCAGTGTTACTTCATGCCCTGGCTTGGTCAGGATGTTCACCAGTGATTCAATGGTGATTCGCTGCTTTCGGCGTTATGTCGGATGAAACCCGACACTCAAAAGGTGAGTATCCGGGTTTTTCTTTTATAACTCTGCTGAGGGTTTACAGTTCATGGTATGTTAAAACAGGCTGTAGCTGCATTTTTGCATGAATTGGCCGATGTGCGGTTGGCTTCAGTGCATACGGTGGCCGCTTATCGGCGTGATCTGCAGAATTTTATTGCGCACTGCGGCGCTGATGCCAGGCTCTCCGAGATTACGCGCACGCAGGTGCAGGACTGGCTGGTGGCCGGCCATGCTGCAGGGATGGCGGCTTCGACGCTGGCGCGGCGGCTGTCGGCTGTGTGCAGCTTTTTCGATGCGTCGGTGCAGGCCGGTCTCTGTCCGGCTAATGTCGCCGCCGGGATTCGGCCGCCGAAACAGTCCAAACGATTGCCGCGGGCGTTGCCGCCGGAGCAGACGTCGGCGCTGATGCAGCCGACCGATGGCAGCAGCGATGTTCGCGATCTCGCTTTGCTGGCGGTGATGTATGGTTGCGGTTTGCGCGTCTCTGAAGTGGTCGGGCTCAATCTGGACGATATCGATCTGCATCAGATGGAGCTGAGGGTATTCGGCAAAGGGCGCAAGCAGCGTATCGTGCCACTGCCGGATGGCGTGCTGTGGTTGATGCAAGACTGGCTGGACGAGCGTATTTCTGCCATGGACGAGCAGGCGGTGTTTTTGAATAAATATGGCAAACGGCTGTCGGCGCGCAGCGTGCAGCGCATGCTCAAGGCGCGCGCCCTGCAAGTCGGCGCGGATATCTCGGCCACCCCGCACCGTTTGCGCCACTCCTTCGCCACCCACCTGCTGGCCGGCGGCGTCGATCTGCGCGCCATTCAGGAGTTGTTGGGTCACGCCTCGCTGGCTACCACCGAACGATATACGCACCTCGATATCGCCAAACTCACAGCGGTATACGATGAGGCCCACCCGCGCGCCAAAATTCGTTAACCGCATGCGATAGGATGGATTTGATAAAAGAGATTTGACGCGCAGGCGCAATGGCATTATGTTGCGCGCCTCAGAAATTTGGGGGATCGTCTAACGGCAGGACAGCGGACTCTGACTCCGTCAATCAAGGTTCGAATCCTTGTCCCCCAGCCAGACAGCAAAAAGGGCTCCGAAAGGGGCCCTTTTTGCTGTCTGGCTGGGAGCCGATAGTGAGTGCCTCCGGTTCGACAAATCGGCAGGACAGCCGATTTGAACGTCGCTTCAGCGACGGCCCCAAAGGGGTGAGGGGCAGGAGCCCCGAATAATCCTTGTCCAGCTCGCCCTTTGCGGGCTTTTTTGGTCGGGGCTGAAGCGGAAATTATGCCGGCGGAATATAAATCCGTTCAATGGCGCTGGCCATGCGCGTGGCCGGATTGATGCTGACCAGCGTCGCATAGATGCTGGCGCCGCGTTCCACGGCTTCAAAGCGTTGCGGCAGGCGTTGCACCATGCGTTGGAGAGCGCCGTCAATTTTCATGCCGATAATGGATTGATAGGAGCCGGTCATGCCGATATCGGTCTGATAGGCGGTGCCCGATGCGTGAATAATATCATCGCAGGTCGGTACATGGGTGTGGGTGCCGTAA
>JALUYG010000188.1 GCA_027013105.1 Mariprofundus sp. | reverse complement strand
ATACCCATGGCCGGACCCTTAAAAAAGGGTAGAAAGCCGAAATAGTCGGCCAGCCACGGCTGTACATGATCAGCCATCAGCGGCGACAGCACGAACAGCCCCCACATGCCGTAAACGATGCTGGGAATGGCCGCCAGCAGCTCGATGGCGGTGCCGAACGGGGCTTTCATCCACTCCGGCGCCAACTCAGCCAGAAACAGCGCAACACCGATGGAGATCGGCACGGCGATTAGCATAGCCAGCAGAGTGGAGACCAGCGTACCGACGATAGAGATATAGGCGCCGAAATCATCCTTGACAGGATTCCATGCTTCGCTGGTCAAAAATGAAAAGCCGAATTTATGAATAGACGGCAGCGATTCATGCCAGAGGCTGGCGATGATAGCGACGAACAGCAGTAGTATGCCGATGGCAAAACTGATCGTCAGCGCGCGAAAAACGCCGTCGCCCCATGATTTATGCGTAGCTGTGCTCATCTGATGGCCCTGTTCCCCTGTTGTGATACTGCCGGAAGCTGCGTAATCCTTACGGTTAGCAGCCCCTCGTGCAATATGATCTTATTTTGACGAAAAAGCATACCCACCACTCGTGGTGAATAGCTTCTAATCTGTATACAAATTTTCCGGGTTTGGAAAAGAAGAGCCGGGATCAACCCGGCTCTTCCATGTTACTGCTGCTCCTATGTCAGATACAGCATCTTGCGTGGTGCGCTTACTTCCAGATGGCGTGACCGCGCTTGTCTTTCAGTACGTTGCTCCAGGTGGCGCGAACCATGTCGGCGACAGCCTTCGGCATCGGCACATAGTCCAGCTTCTCAGCTGCCTTGGCGCCGTTGTTGTAGCTCCAGTTGTAGAACTTCAACACCTCTTTGGCTTGCGCAGGGTTGTCCTGGGTCTTATAGAGCAGGATAAAAGAAGCGCCGGTGATCGGCCAGGAGTTGGCACCCGGCTGATTGGTCAGCACCATGTAGTAGCCCTTGGCGTGTTTCCAGTCGGCGCCGGCGGCGGCAGCCTGGAAGTTGGCGGAGGTCGGTGCAACGAAGTTGCCGTAGAAGTTCTGCAGCAGTACAGACGCCATGTGGTTCTGCAGTGCATAAGCATACTCAACATAACCGATCGAGCCCTTCACCTTGTTGACGAAAGCAGCCACGCCCTGGTTGCCCT
Source organism: Mariprofundus sp. (assembly GCA_027013105.1). GTDB lineage: Bacteria > Pseudomonadota > Zetaproteobacteria > Mariprofundales > Mariprofundaceae > Mariprofundus. Next base: position 11,740 of record JALUYG010000188.1, on the reverse strand, counting down.
TGCCACCCAGACCGACAGGCCATGCAACAGCCTTGGCGTTGCCCAGCTTTTCAGCCCATTCACCGCTCACCTTGGTCAGGTAGTTGGTGAAAATCCAGGTGGTACCGGAACCATCGGAACGGTGAACCACAGTGATATCCTGGCTTGGCAGACGCAGGCCCGGGTTGTTGGAGGTGATACGCGGATCGTTCCATTTCTTGATGTTGCCCAGGTAGATGTCGGCAATGTTGCGCGCCGTCAGCTTCAGCTGGCCGGCCTTGATGCCGTCGATATGCACAACCGGCACCACGCCGCCCATGATCATCGGGAACTGCATCAGACCGAATTTATCCAGCTCTTCTGCTTTCAATGGTGCATCGGATGCGCCGAAATCGACGGTTTTGGCCTTGATCTGCTTGATGCCGCCGCCGGAACCGATGGCCTGATAGTTCAGCCGAACACCGGTCTCCTTGTTGTAGTCGTGGGCCCACTGTGAATAGACCGGATACGGGAAGGTTGCGCCCGCACCGTTGATGGTGGCTGCTGCCTGCGCGGCAGGAACCGCACTGATGGCGCCGGTCACAATCATTGCTGCTGCAAAAATCATCTTTTTCATGCTAATCTCCTTGTTTTATTTAGGTTGTAACATCACAGGCCGGGGCAATTGCCCCGGCCTGAAATTTTTTAGTACTTGAAGTTCGTGAACAGACCGATCTTGGTGACCTTGCCCTTGGCACCATACACACCGCCAACCTTATTGTCTGTCACATCATAGACCAGCGACATGGCGACATTTTTGGTCGGGAAGTATTCAACACCAGCCACGTAGCGGGTCTTCTTCTTCTGGGCAGCAGCAACCTTGTTGTCTTTCACATACTCATAGCGACCCAGCAGACCAAACTGATCGGTCACTTTACCCCAACCCCACAGGTCATAGGCGTTTTCTTTCACACGAACACCACCGGTCGGCGTCGTTGTGTTCTGCGCATAGTTGGCGCCGATACGGAAATCATGACCCATGCCGTAAGTGACCATGCCGTGGATGAGTGTTGATTTGGTGGCAGGCGCAACCTGAGGAGTGGTCTTGGTGCCTTTGTAACCGTTACGATACTGAACATCCAGAGTCAGGCCGGGGAACAGGTTTAGCCCGATGCGGGAGTCAAAGTCCATACTGCTGCCGGTGATGGCCGGATGATCATAGCCGTGACCGTTGGTGTAGGTGAACCAGTAGTTGGCCAGGCCGTCGGCAACTTTGCCTTTAAAACCGATACCCAGATCGGAAGAGGCATCGTAGTGGTTACTATCGATCAATACAGGGGAGATGTAGCGGTGAGCCCACAGGTGCTCTTCATGGTCGATCCACGGAGTGTGGGACTGGCCCAGACGCAACACGACTGCGTCGCCATAGAGCTTACCCTGCAAGTAGGCGTATTTCAGGAAGATGTTCTGATTCTTCTTGGTCAGATTGTTATCCAGATTCACATCGGTGGTAACGCGCATCATCCAGTCGCTGTTGAAACTGTATTTGCCGGTGAAATATGCACGGCTCACAGACAGGCCAAGCTTCTTGGTGTCTGCCGTTGCCGGTACATGCGTGGTTTTCACCTGAGTCAGGTCCGAAAACACTTCGGTTTCAAATTTCAGTTTGCTGTCGCCATTTTCAGCCACGACCACGCCGCCGGCAAAGGCGGGCGCACTCACAGCCAGCATAGCAAGGGCGGCAATTGATTTAATTATCTGTTTCATTTTTTCTCCTCTTTTCAAATCCCATATCGGGTCGCCGCGGAGGCTAGGTGCGATATGTGTCACCAATGTGACATACTGACATAGTGTGGTTATTTGAGTGTGTCATTTTGATTCGGATGGCGCACAACAACAAAACAATTGTCCGCTTGTCACAACGGTGACACATGCAAATGGTTGATTTCCGCTATTCAAACGACGAGAGAAGAGAGGAAAAGAGATGTATATCAACCATGCAACGCAAACGGAGCTGACTGAAGCCTATGCGGCCACCCGGATGGCCAATCCGTTATTCCACCAGTTTTGCGAACTGCCGATATGTCAACAGATGCAGCTCGAAGATCGCATGCAGCTATTCAGCTGCTTTGACGTGGTGAAAGTTCACAACAACGAAACAATCTATACGAGCGGCAGCGATACCGACAAAACCATGCGGCTCATTGTCAGCGGTTCGGTGGCTGTATCCAATCCATCCTATGGCATCTGCAGCCGCCTCGGGCCGGGCGATGTGTTCGGTCTGTTCTCCTTTCTGGACGAATCGCGCCTGCATTCGGCCAGTGTCACGACGGAGGAGGATTGCACGCTGCTCTGCATCAATCGTGCATATTTCGACCTGATTACCGTCGAAGACGCCGCGCTCGGCAATCTGCTGCTGCGCTTTATGTTTCGATTGCTGTCGCAGATGTCGCTGAAGATGGAGAGCGAATATGCCGCCATACGCCACTATGTGCGCGGCAGGCGCATCTGATGCTTGAGATACATCGGCCCACCCCACAGTATCGCGATCTGATGTCCCAATCCAGCGAACCAACCAGCGCCGATATACTGATTGTCGAAGATGAGATGCCGATCGCCCGGCTGATGGAGATACATCTGCGCAAGGCCGGCTTTTCCACCGTAATCTGCAGCGACGGCGATACGGCGCTGGCGGCATTGCGCGACGGCGCCTGGAAACTGGTGCTGCTCGACCGCATGCTGCCGGGCGCCAGCGGCATGAAAATCCTGCGATGGATCAAGGCATCCAAAAGCCATGGCCATACGCCGGTGCTGATGGTGACGGCGCTGGGCATGGCCAGCGAGCGGGTGCATGGACTCAACGAAGGGGCGGATGATTATCTCGCCAAGCCGTTCGAGCCGGATGAACTGGTGGCGCGCGCCAGAGCGCTGCTGCGCCGCAGCCGCACAGTCAACGCCTCCGATCATAGCGGCGACACGCTGCAACTGGATCCCGATGTGCCGGTGGTGATTGATGGCGATCAACGCATCGAAGTGCGCCCCCTGGAATACAAACTGCTGAAAATCCTCATGGACAAGCCGGGCAAAACCCGCAGCCGCGATTATCTGCTGGATCATGTCTGGGGCCACGATGTCTATGTCGAATCACGCACGGTGGATGTGACCATCAAACGCCTGCGCAAGGCGCTCAAGGCGCTGGGGCGAAAGGACTGCATTGAAACCGTGCGAGGCATGGGCTATCGCTTTGTAAAACCGACATCATGATCGGGGTCAGTCGCGCCGACGCCATCCGTTCATGCCTGTTGATCACGCTGATTCATCGCACTCCGGCTGTATCATGTTTCCCTGGCTAACCATCGTCGCCGTCGCCGTCGCCTGTGGCTGCCTGGTCGCCATGTGGCGCATGCGGCGCCAGATCAGCGGCTATCAGGCCAGAAAACGACAACTGAAAGAGCGGGTCATACAGTTGGAGAAACAGTTACGAAGCAATGCTCGACTGGATGCGATGCTGGCCGATGTTAATGAGCCGGTATTGCGTATCAACGGCGGAACTGTGATCGCCGCCAACCCTTGCGCCCGCCAAATATTCAACATGGGTGATCGCGAACTGCCGCTGCCCATGCGCCAGCTCTATCGCGATGCCGACTGGAACAATCTGCTGCTGCAAGCGGTGGCGAAATTACCCGAGAAAACCGCCATGCCCCGCCTGCAACTGGAAGAAAGGGTGCTCGAACCGAGGCTGGCGCAGCTCGATCACGGCGAGGCGATTTTACTCTGTCTGGATGTCACCAGAAGCCATCAACTGGAACTGCAGCAGCGCACCTTCCTCTCCAACCTCATGCACGATCTGAAAACGCCGCTGACATCGCTGCTCGGCTACGCCCGCAGCATGGAGTGTTTTGGCGACCAGGCCGACTTCCGCCAGGAGGCGGCAGCAGTCATCGCCGATGAAGCCAAGCATGTGAACCACCTGCTCAACGCACTGCTGACGCTCGATCAGGCTGAGTTCGGACAAAAAGATGCGCAGGAGGCGTGCGATGTGACTGAAGTGATCCGTCGCTCATTCGATATGCTGGCGCCGCAATGCCATGAAAAACATCTGAAACTGGCATGCAGCGGCAACGAGCAAACCATCATGGCTGCGGCGTCTTTTGACGATGTGGACAGAGTGATTACCAATCTGCTGGTCAATGCCATCAACCACTCGCCGCAGGGTGGCGTGATTCAGGTCTGCATTGCAATTTCCGGGCGGCAGTGCCGGATCTGCGTAACGGATGAAGGCGACGGCATTCCGGAGAAGCATCTGCCCCGCGTCACCGAACGCTTTTACCGCGTCGACAAGGCGCGCAGCCGCGCCCGCAAGAGCCACGGCCTGGGGCTGGCGATTGTCAGGGAACTGGTGGAGTTCAACGGCGGCGAACTCACCCTATCAAACCGCACGCCCCACGGTCTGCAAGCCGAATTCACCCTCCCACTTCAGAAAAAAAACCAAAGTCTTTCACCGCAGAGTTCCGCAGAGTAAAATCAACCATAAATTAGTTGGTTTTTATCAGCGTTTATCTGCGTCCATCTGCGGTTCGATTTTGGCTTAGTGGTGATCGCCTTCCTGTTTTAGTTCTGCGGCGAAAATCTCTCTGTTGGAACCGATCAGCACCAGCAGGATCAGCGAATAGATAAAGGTGGAGAGCATCACCACGCCGACCACGATCGCCTTGAACATCTCCAGATGCTCAAACGAAGCCGGAATCATCATCAGCATCACAATCGACAGGCCGCCCTTGATGCCGGCGAAGGTCAGCACCCCCCACCAGCGGAAATTCACATTGGTCATTTTGTCGGTCTGATTGGTCAGGACGGCGAATTTGGCCATCATCACGGCGCGGATCACCGTCGTGGCGAGAAACATCACAAGAATCTCTGTTTTATATTGCCATAACAGATCCAGATTGACGATCTCCGCCATTGCCACAAACAGTATCGTATTGGCGACAATGGCCAGCAGACCGATATCCTCCTTGGTGCGCATATGGCGATCGCGCTCCTCAACGGTGGCCTTGATCTTGTTGATGGCCTGATTGAGCAGGCTGCGGGACGAGTGGGGTTCATCGGCTTCGCGGTGAATGTCATCCGCCTCTTTTTCAATGCGCATCTCATCGTAGTCGATGGCCTTGCTCATCACATGGTGCACGGTGATGGTGGCGAAGATGCAGGTCAGAATACCGGAGAGGTGCATGTGCGAATGCGCGCCGATCAGATTGAGCAGGGCGTAGAAATGTTCGGCGATTTCAAAAGCGCCGTAACCGGTCAGAATCAGCACCAGCAGTTCAGCGGTGCGATTCTCGGTACTCTTCATGCCGAGCAGCCCGATATAACCGATCAAAATGCCGAGCAGGGCGGACCCGAGCACCACAATGGCGCTGATTTCACTGACATAGCCGACTGTGATGTCGCCCCCTTCCAGCGCATAGAGCCCGATAAAGACAAACACGATCAGGGCGGTGGCGTCGTTGAACAGACTCTCGCCTTCGCAGAGGATTTTCAGCCGGTGCGGCAGCTCAAACTTGGAGAAAATGCTCACCACAGACACCGGATCGGTGGCCAACACCATGGCGAAAAGTACAATAATGGCAGGTGTGGAGAGGTGATACTGGCCGAACAACATATCGCCGATCAGCAGAGCCACGACAACAGACAGGGCCACTGCTACCACAGCCAGCATGAACAGGCTCAGGCCGTGCTCTTTGAGTTCATCGACCTTCAATTCCAGCGAATCGGCAATCAGCAGTACCGGCAGCAGCAGAATGACCAGTTTGGCAAAATGTTCGGCGTCGCCGGTGAGCATAAATTCCTGGCCGATCAGGGCATGAAACAAAAACGACAGCGAAATCAGCCCGACCGGCGAGGGAACCTTGAGTTTGTCTTCCATCTGCAGGGCCAGGTACAGAATCGCGGCAATCGATAAAACAGTAATAATCATAAGTCTGCATCCTTTTTCTACGCGATAAAAAACAGTCTGGAGGTGCGGCTTTAGCCGCGCATGACTTCATGATAAAGCGCAGCTAAAGCCACACCTCCGGAACTATTATTGGTAACGGCGAGCAAAATCGGGGCCAAATAGAGAGCAATGTGAAAAACGGACTCAGTTAGCGATCACAAGTACGATAAACAGCCCGTAGAGCAGCATATTCATACAGAGAAAGGCGGGCTTGAGCCGGTCTGTTTTATGCAGCATCCAGAGCAGCCCGTTGCCGATCAGCGCCAGAACCACTGCGGCGGCGGCATGAATATCGTTCAGATGCCAGGGCATCAGCAGCATGCCGATGGCGGGAATCATCGTGCCCTGAAACACCATGGCGCCGGTGATATTACCGAATGCCAGCGTATCGCGGCCCCGGCGAATCCATAAGATCGAGTTGACCTTTTCCGGCATCTCCGTAGCGATCGGCACCACCAGCAGCGAGACGACCAGGGCTGAAATCCCGACCATATCGCTGACCTGCTCGACGCCGTAGACGAACATCTTGGCGCCAATCACCAGCAGCGACAGCCCGGCCAGTAGCTGCAACAGAACAACCGGCGTAGCGTCGCCAAGCAGGCGCGCCAGATAGAGCGCCTGCTCCGCTTCGGTGGCATGACCATCCTCGACCAGCGCCTTGCTCGCCCTGATGGTGCGTAGCAGATAGATGAAATAGATCAGGAACAACGAAATCGCCACCAGCGTTTTGGCCGAAGCCCAGCTTTCCGGCAGCAGCGCGCCCACGATCACCAGCGCAAAGGCGAGCAAAAATGTGCCGATATCGCGTTCAAGGCCGGAGCGCTCCGGCGAAAAGGAGGCCATCCAGCCCCGTTTCCTGCCGGCAAACCATGCCATCATGCCGATGGAGAGCGTTGAGAGCATAAACGGCGCCCCCAGGATGGCGCCAAGGCCGATGGCGTGATTGACCGACGCCGCCGCGCCGCCGCCAAGAATGGCCACGATCGGTACAATCGTTTCCGGCATCGCCGTGCCGACGGCGGCAAAAATGGAGCCGGTGACGCCTTCGGAGACGCCGATGCGTTCGCCAAGGTGCTCCAGCGCATTGGTGAAAAATTCCGCCGCAAAAAATACGATGGCCAGCGCCAGTAACAGGATAATCAGTGATTCAATCAAGCGTAACACTCCTCCACGGAATAAATTTGATCTTGTGTAAATCAGAACCATATCAACTAGCATCTATAATGCCATAAAGATTCCGGGATAATCGTCGCTGGCGCAAACATTCGCTTCCTGTTCCAATACGCCTATGCGGGATCAGAAAAGCAGCAAGGTCGTAAAATGGCGTCAACACCTGACACTGGATCTGCCGCCGAACAGGGAGGGGTGCCTGTGGCTGCACGCCTGTTCGGTCGGCGAGGTCGGTTCGGTGGCGCCGCTGATCAGAGCGCTGCTGGATGCCGGCCATGCCGTGCATCTGAGCGTGGTTACTGCCACCGGATTCGCCCATGCCGGGCGGCTGCTCGGTGATGACATCACCATCTCGTTTCTGCCCTGGGATCTGCCGTTTGCATTCGCGCGCATGATTCGTGCGTTGCAACCGGCATTGCTGCTGCTGGCGGAGACGGAGTTCTGGCCCGGCATGTTGTCCGCCTGTAAACAGCAAGGCGTCCCTGTGATCGGCGTCAACACGCGCATATCGGATCGCTCATTCCCGCGCTACAAGGCGACCCGGACGCTATGGAAGCGTTGGCTGGCGCCGGTCTCGCTGTTTCTGCCGCAGAGCGATGTGGACGCCCGGCGTCTGATCGCCATGGGCGTGGCGGCAGAGAAAATTCGTGTGGCCGGCAACCTGAAATACGCCGTGCATGCGCCGGATGTGGACAGTGCGGCGCTGCGCCGCAGGCTGGATGGCAGCGGCAGCCGCCCCATATTACTGATCGCCAGCACCCACGGCGGCGAAGATGAACGTATTCTGGATATGTACGCGGCATGGCGGGCGGCCTGCCCGGATATGCTGATGGTGATCGTACCCCGCCACCCCGAACGCTTCGAGCAGGTAGCGGCGCTGATCGCACAGCGCGGCTATGCCCTGGCGCGCTGGTCTGAATGTGAAGCTGAGGGCGATATTTCACGTCGGGATATTGTGCTGGTGGATGCCATGGGCATATTGACCGGACTCTACAGCGTCGCCGATACGGTCATTATCGCCGGCAGCCTGGCCAACATCGGCGGCCACAACCCGCTGGAAGCCGCGATTTGCGGACGCGGCGTGGTAACCGGCCCGCATATCCAGAATTTTCGCGAAATTATGCGCGATATGCAGCAGGCCGACGCCGCCATTGTCGGTCGAGATGACCGCGATATAGAGGCTGCCGTCACCAGGCTGCTGAGCCACCCGAATGAACTCAAAGCGCTCAATGCGCATGCCAGCCTGTTTATTCAGGATCGTTCGCATGTGCTGGAGCGCATCCTCGATGCCGTCCAGCCGTGGCTGCCGGCCAGCGACGGCAAGCCGTGATCGGCAATATGCATGATCGGGTGGAGCGTATCTGGTGGCGCAAAGCGCCGCCGCCGTGGTGGTTGCGTGCTATTGAGCCGCTTTATGCCGGGATCAGTGCCGTGCACCTGCGCCGCCGCGCTGCAAATGTCGTGCAGCCGCCTCTACCGCTGATTTCCGTCGGCAATATCACTGCCGGCGGCAGCGGCAAAACGCCGTTCGTTTTATGGCTGGCCGCAGCATTGAAAGCAAAGGGGCGCAGGCCGGTGATTCTCTGCCGCGGCGATGGCGGCAACGCGGCAGAGCCGCTTGTAGTTCAGGCGGATAGCAGCGCCACAGAGGTGGGCGATGAGGCCAAAATGCTGGCCGAGATCTCCAACTGCCCGGTTGTTGCCGGCCATGATCGCATGGCCGGCAGCGGCATGGCCGAAGCGTTGGGCGATCTGATTATTCTCGATGACGGTTTTCAATACCGCCGCCTTGGCCGCTGTTGCGATATTGTGCTGATTCCGGCGGACGGGATCGGCAACGGCCATCAGATTCCCGCCGGGCCGCTGCGCGAGCCGATCGATGCGCTGGCCAGCGCCGATATAATTGTGCGCACCGGCAGTCGAAGTGAGATTGCGGATTGCAAGCCGCTCACAGGGCGGAACGAGCAGATATGGATTCGCCAACCGGGGCGGATAATCGACACCGCATCCGGCTCGATCACAACGCCCGACAGTGTTTATGCCGTCACAGCCATTGCCCGCCCGCAGCGTTTTTTTAACGATCTGAAGAGCATTGGCGTCCGGCTGGCCGGCAGCAGATCATTCCCCGACCATCACCCGTTCACAAACCGTGATGTGGAAGCGCTGCTGCGCCTGGATAGCAATATTGCAGTCACAGCCAAAGATGCTGTCAAACTGGCGCCGCTATGGCCAAAAGATCGACCGCTCTGGGTGCTGCCGTTATCCGCAGAAGCGCAACCCGGATTGATAGAAACGATTTTACAGAATCTGCCGTAGGGGCAACCCCCTGTGGTTGCCCTGTCTTTGATTGCTTTTTTCCAATGTTTGTACGCCTTGTGAACCGATAGGCAACCACAGGGGGTTGCCCCTGCGGTGGGGATTATGCAATTAATAACGCGCCAGCGCCTCGGCGTTGGTGACGATATCGTAGCGTTTTCTGACCGACGCCATCCAGCGGGCGAAACGCGCCTCGCCTTTGGCCTTGCGCACCTGCGCAGCAATCGTTTCACGCTGTTTTTTGAATTCTTCTTCGCTCGGCGCAATCACCTTCTCCACACGCACTGCGGCATAGCCCTGCGGCACGCTGAGCGAACTGTTCAGCCATGAACCGGCCGGGGTCATAAAGGCTTTATTCAGAATATCCCGACTCAGCCAGGACGCCTGATCGCCCACGCCGTTGCTACGCACCGGCTTGGAGATATATTTAGCCTGACCGTACTGCTGCGCCAGTTCATCCAGACTCTTGCCCTTGCTGGCGCGGATGGCGTCGGCCAGCTGACGCGCTTTTTTGTTGGCCGCATCGAGTCTGGCGCTAGCTTTCACTTTTGCGGCAACCTGCTCGTAAGGCAGCGTGGCCGGCTCCTTACGCTCCAAGACCTCCACGGCGATAAAACGGCCATCATTGGTTTCGATAATCTCTACTGGTTGACCTGGCCTGGTCGAGAACGCCTTGTTGCGCACCTCGGCATCAGTCAGCAGCGGCGTCACTTCAGCGTCGCGCCGACTAATAAAACCAGTACTGGAAACTTTCAGATCGAGCGATGCAGCTGCCGCCTTCAAAGAATCTTCCATGCCGAGCGCGTCGTCGAGGTCCTGAGACAGCTTATAGGCCTCATCATTGGCGCGCGCCTGCAACAGCTCATCCTTCAGCCTCGCCTTCACCTCATCATACGAGGCCTGGTGGGCCGGACGCACATCTTCCAGGTGAATCAGGTGATATCCGAACGCTGTTTCGACAATATCGCTGACGCCGCCCTTGTCCATGGCAAACACAGCCTGATTAAATTCCGGCGCCATCACACCCGACTTAAACCAGCCCAGTTCGCCGCCTTTGCTGGCGGTAGCCTTGTCGTCCGAGAATTTTTTGGCCAGCGCAGCAAATGTTTCGCCAGCCTTGAGGCGCGCCTGAATCGATTCGATTTTTCTACGCGCCGCCTGACGCTCTTTGTCAGAAGCGGATTTGGCCACCTTGATGAGGATATGGCTGGCCTTGCGCTGCTCCGGCTGCAGGAACTCGGCTTTGCGTTTGTCGTAGGCAGCGCGAATATCGGCCTCATCTACGCTCATCTCGGCAGCCAGCTTGCGCGGATTAATTTCCACTGCATCCACCTTGATCTTCAATGGGGACATATAGCTGTTTTTATGTGCTTCATACCAGGCCTTCGCCGCTTCATCACTCACCGTCACCTTATTCAGCTGGCTGGCCGGATCAACCACAATGGCAGCCAGCACCCGCTGTTCGTAATCGTGATTGAATCTGCCGCGAATTTCTGGCTCGCTGGCTCGCGCCGAGCCTGTGATGGCTTTCTGCAGGGCGTCGACCATGATGTTCAGACGCAGATCGTTCTCATAATCCTGTTCCGAACCGAAACCCATGTTGCGGGTCAGAATCTGGTAGCGTTTTGGATCGAACTTGCCGGCTGACTGGAATGACGGATTATTGCGTACGGTGGAGAGCAGCACCGCCTCCGGCGCCGCCAGCCCGAGATTGTTGGCAACATCGAGCATGATATCGCGATTGATCATGGTTTGCAGGGTGTTCTCTTTGACATGCAAACGGTTGATCAGCTGTTTGGAAAATTGTTTGCCGAGCATGGCGCGATACGCCCCCAACTGACGCTCATAGGCGCGGTAAAAATCCGTGCTGGAGATCGGCTTGCCGTTAATGGAGGCGACAGGCTGCACCTTGCCGCCAAAGAAATAGTCGCCAATACCCCACAACACAAAGGAGAGCGCGACGCCGCCAAGAATAAGCTTGGCCAGCCATGACTGCGCGTGATTACGCATGGATTCGAGCATGATAAACCCCGGTTCAAAAAGTGATGAAGTCGTAAACAGTCCATCCATAGCCTTTTTACTGCGCCCGTCCGTGGGCGCTCTGATGAGATCTTGCGAAGTCATCAAAGGCAAGGCGCGGCACGCTACTGAAGCAAGCCAATCAGAGCAATGGGTGTTGCTCTGATTGGCGCGATAGTCAAAACAAGCCAGAGCAATGGGTGCTGCTCTGATTGGCGCGATAGTCAAAACAAGCCAGAGCAATGGGTGCTGCTCTGATTGGCCCGGTAGTCAAAACGAGCC
>JALUYG010000187.1 GCA_027013105.1 Mariprofundus sp. | reverse complement strand
GCGCCGCGTTTACCCAGCTTCTCAATCACGGCGCCCTGATATTCGGCCTCCACATCGACTGTGACAGTTTCGTAAGGCTCCTGCTTGACGCCGTCGACTTCGCGGACAATCACAGTCGGACGCGACACGGCCATTTCAAAGCCTTCGCGGCGCATATTCTCCAGCAGAATGCCGATATGCAATTCGCCGCGGCCGGAGACTTTATAGACATCCGCCGAATCGGTCTCTTCCACGCGCATGGCCACATTGGTGCGGATTTCGCGCATCAGACGATCGCGAATCTGGCGGGTGGTGATGAACTTGCCTTCGGTGCCGGCCAGCGGCGATTTGTTGACATGCAGCTCCATGGTCAGGGTCGGTTCATCGACATGGATCACCGGCAGGGCGATCGGCTCATCTTTGGATGCGATGGTTTCACCGATATTGATATGCTCGATCCCGGCCACAGCGATAATGTCGCCGGCTTCGGCCTGTTCAATCTCCACCCGGTTGAGGCCACGGAAACCGAGCAGTTTGCTGATCTTGTAGTTTTCGGTTGAAGCGTCGGCATGGATGACAGTGACATCCTGACCGACCCTGATGCGGCCATTGGCGACGCGGCCGATGACGATGCGACCGATATAATCGTCCCAGTCCAGCGTGGTTGCCAGCATCTGCAACGGCGCTTCGGGATCGCCTTCGGGGGCATGAACATGTTCGAGGATGGTGTCGAACAGGCAGGTCAGATTATCGGACTCTTCGGCCAGATCGAGCATGCCGTAACCGTTTTTGGCTGAGGCGTAGACAACCGGGAAATCCAGCTGCTCATCGGTGGCGCCGAGCGATGCGAAGAGGTCGAAGGTGGCATCGACCACGGAATCGGGATCGGAGCCTTCGCGGTCGATCTTGTTGACCACGACGATCGGTTTCAGTCCCAGCGCCAGCGCCTTGGAAGTAACGAACTTGGTCTGCGGCATCGGGCCTTCGCGCGCATCGACCAGCAGTACGACGCCATCGACCATATTCAGGATGCGTTCCACTTCGCCGCCGAAGTCGGCATGGCCGGGGGTGTCGATGATATTGATATGGGTGTCGCCGTATTGAATGGCCGTATTCTTGGCCAGGATAGTGATGCCGCGCTCTTTTTCGAGGTCGTTGGAATCCATGACGCGCGTTTCAATATCGGTGCGGGCGTCCAGGGTGCCGGACTGCTTGAGCAGCTCATCGACCAGTGTGGTTTTGCCATGGTCAACGTGAGCGATGATGGCGATATTGCGCAATTTGCGGGACATTTTCATTACCTCGATCCAAAAGTGGGCGCGCATAGTAGCGCCTCACCGCTCAGATGGAAGGAATATGATTTTTATGGCTCTCGCAAAGACGCAAAGGCGCAAAGTAAAAGGCTACGTGTGGTGGTTTTAAAACAGTCCCTCATAGAACTCTTTTATCGCGAATCTAACTCGGCACAATCTTTATAAATGTTTATTTCTCATTTTCAGCTTTTCTTTGCGCCTTTGCGTCTTTGCGAGAGTAAAGCCTTTAGGTTGAAGGAACAGTCAGAACTTCGCAGCCGGTGTCGGTGACGACCATGGTGTGCTCGAACTGGGCCGAGAGAGAGCGATCGCGCGTCACTACGGTCCAGTGGTCACCCAGCACTTTGACGCCGGGTTTGCCGATGTTGACCATCGGTTCAATGGTAAATACGACGCCGGGTTTGAGCTTGAGCCCCTGGCCCGGTTTGCCGTAGTGCAGCACCTGCGGATCTTCATGGAAAACGCGGCCAATGCCGTGGCCGCAGTATTCGCGCACGACGGAGCAGTTCTCGCCCTCCACGTAGGTTTGGATGGCATGGCCGATATCACCCAAGGTGGCGCCGGGTTTGACCACGGAGATGCCGATCTCCAGCGCCTTGCGCGCCACTTCGGTCACTTTTCTGGCGCGGATTTTCGGCTCGCCGACGTAGAATGTTTTGCTGGTGTCGCCGTGCCAGCCATTCATGATGGTGGTGACATCGACATTGACAATATCGCCGTCCTTCAATTTTTTGTCGCCGGGAATACCGTGGCAGACGACATGATTCACCGAGGTGCAGACCGATTTCGGAAAGCCGTGATAGTTCAGCGGCGCAGGGATGCCGCCGGCCTTGACGGTGAATTCATGCACCAGATCGTTGATCTCATCGGTTGTGATGCCCGGTTTGATATAGGGCTCGATCATCACCAGCGTATCGGCGGCATGATGGCATGCCGGCCGCATCGCTTCGATATCCTGCGCTGATTTGATTGTGACCATGCCTGCTCCTC
>JALUYG010000186.1 GCA_027013105.1 Mariprofundus sp. | reverse complement strand
CCAGAGCCCAGCCGATGAGCAAAAAAATAAACGGCGCGGAATAATGCATCAGATAGGGGCGCTGCTGATGGAAAGCAAGATTAAACCAGTCATGCGTGCCAAGGCCGGCAATAGGCGTGATGGAGGTGAACAGTATAAATGTATCAAAGGTGGGGTGTTTCACCCTGCGCCTGGCCAGCAGAAACAGCATCCATCCTCCCAGTATCGTCAGGGGAAGATAAGCGACCACTAGCCCGTCAAACAGATAACGCTGCGGCAATGCAAACACGGCAATGGTCGAGAGCATGCAGTATGCAATGGTGATGCGCCGTGTGCAGGTAAACTCCAGCCCCGCATAGGCGCCGACAAAAATCCACATACAGGCGATCATCCAGAAGCTGCTGCTGAAGGTGAGCGCAGCCCAGTGAGGCAGTGTGAATGGCATCGAGCGGACAAAAAACCACGATGTATAAATGGCCCAGAACAGGGAGCCCAGCGCAAACCAGCCATATACGGCTTCTCGCCTGATCAGCCACATCAAACCGATGCAAAGCCCCATGGTCAATGCAAATGCACCAACCAGCTGACTTAATGTGATGCGAAAGAAGTAGTTCTGTTCATATTTCGGCCTGAGCAGTTCATCTGCGCCCATATAAAATGGCAGCAGTCGCCCGCGACAATTGGCGGCTGAACTCAGCCTGATAAACAGCTGGTTATCGCCCGCTTTCAGCAGTCCATTCGGGATGGTAAAATAGAGCGGATGATTCCATGACGTCGATTGTTTGCGTTCAACGGGCGCATCGCTGCCAAGCAATACGCCATTGAGAAATACGGCCGCATTTCGATTGATGCGAGGCAGATAAATGCCCCAGAGTCGATTCGGCGGAACATTCAGTTTGAGATCAAAGCGATACCAGCCTGTCCCCCCGACACCGGGGCGTTTGATATCCCATAAGTCCGGCAGCGCAACCTGCTGCCAGATATTGCCTTTATCTTCAGGCGGAGTCTGCTGATCATTCATCAGAAATGCCGCCGAATCAAAATAGAGCGACTGATCCGGTGCGAGTTCCCGATCTGAGCAGCAGCTAAGCAGCATGAGGATACTAACCAGAAAGGTGAGTCGGTATGCCTGAGAGCTACTCACGAATACGAATGATTCCAAGTTGCTCGGCTTCATAGACCGCTTCTGAGCGGGATGAAACATGCAACTTCCTGTATACATGTTTGATATGCGTTGCCACAGTGTGATAAGACAATCCCAACATCGATGCAATTTCATCGTAGTTATACCCTTTTGAGATATAACCCAGCACATCGAGCTCACGAGCGGTGAGTTTAGGGACAGATAGCGCTTCGACAGAATCGGTTTTTTTGCTCTGAAAACGTTGAAGCAGATAGCGGCCGATGGCCGGGCTGATCGGCGCCCCGCCATTGATCATTTCGAGAATCGAGCCGGCCACATCATCAATACCGGCATTTTTCAGCAGATAGCCGGTAGCGCCGGCCTCAATGGCACGCATCACATGCGTTTCATCGCCAAAAACAGTGATCACAATGGACTCGATCTCCCCCATCTCACAAGCCTTGCTGATCAGATTCACACCATCGCCATCAGGCAGGCCAAGATCCACAAGCAGCACATCCGGCCTATGCATGACAAGCAGATCCATGCCCTCATCATGGAATCCCGATTCGGCACAAACGCTAAGCTCAGGGTGCCGGGCAACTGCACGAACCAGCCGCTCCCTGATATGTTGATCATCTTCAATGATTAATACTGTAGCCATTCAATAAACCCACCTGCACAACAGCAATATTTTTCCGAACATGGCGCAAGATGGTCTGAACGGTTCGGAAACCCATCCGGGAAATTATAGCAGGCAAGAATATTTTTGTCCGTCTCAAGTCTCAGGCCGCCGCAAGGCCGGGCGGGATTACTCGGGGCTCCTGCCCCTCGCCCTTCGGGCCGTCACTGGCATGACGTTCATGTAACAACCTTTCTCTTATATCTATCGCGCACCGGGAGCGCCGGCGCTTGCTCCTGCCGATTGGTCGACAATCATGCAGGATAGCATGATTGCACGCTGTGGCCTTGGCGCCCTGTAAGGGTGGCGCACACGGATGTGCGCCATGACAATCATGCAGGATAGCATGATTGCACGCTGTGGCCTTGGCGCCCTGTAAGGGTGGCGCACACGGATGTGCGCCATGAGCCATGGGGTCTCATTGTGGTCCTGCTGCGTCCATCATAAAAACAGGCCGCCGAAAGGCGACCTGTTTTTATGATGGCGGAGAGGGCGGGATTAC
>JALUYG010000185.1 GCA_027013105.1 Mariprofundus sp. | reverse complement strand
CCCGGTTCGCTATACACCCGCAGTGCGCCATGATGGCCGCGCACAATGCCCAGCACGGCGCTCATGCCCAGGCCGCGGCCGGTAAACTTGGTGGTAAAAAACGGATCGAACATCTTCTGCATGGTATCACTATTCATGCCGCATCCGGTATCAGACACCTCAATATAGACATAACGTCCTTCCGGTAATGTATCTCCCGAAATTGCTTCCTGCAGATAACTGCTATCTGCATGCATGACACCGGTAGCAAAGGAGATCACACCGCTTTTATCACCAATCGCTTCATTGGCATTGGTAATCAGATTCAAAATCACCTGCTGCAACTGGGCCATATCCGCTTCAACAGCCGGCAACTGGTCAGACAGGTGATATTTGATGACCACATTCTTCTTGATAGATACTTCCATCAATCGCGTCATCTCTTCCACCATGTCCGATAGATTGATTGTCTGGACAACAAACTTTCCCTTGCCCGAATAGGCCAGCATCTGCCTGCACAGGTCCGATGCCCGCTGCGTCGACGCCTCAATACGGGCAAGTTTCTCCTTGGCCGGAGATGTATCATCGAGACTGCGTTCGGCCATGGCGGCATTACCCATGATGGCAGTCAGAATATTGTTGAAATCGTGCGCAATACCGCCAGCCAGAATACCAAGGCTCTCCAGCCTCTGGGTATGCTCCAGCTGCTGATTACGTTTGCGCTCCTCGGTCAGATCCCGCGCGATAACAGAGTAATGGGTTACCTGCCCATTGGCGTCCTTATGGGCGGTAAATACCGCTGATGCAGGCACCTCGTGACCATCCCGGTGCAAAAAAGTGCACTCTACCTGACACCCACCCTGCTGCTCAGCTATTGGAAAAATTCGCTCTTTCAGGCGTTTGCTCTCTTCGGCAGGGTGAAAATCACTGATCATTTTCTCATGAACCCGGGTATCAGGCGCCAGCCCTACCATCTTCAGACCCGCTGCATTCACATATAGCACATGCCCGTCAACATCGGCAGTACCGACAAAATCGGATGTCTGCTCGAGAATGGCGGCCAGCCGGGCAATCTCTTGCTCACGTTGACGACGCTCGCTGATGTCATGAATAACCACCTGAATCATCGGTTGCTCGTTCCAGAAGATCGGCATCGCCTCCACTTCTGCCAAAAAACTATGGCCATCAGCACGTAGCAGTTGCTCTTCCGTCAAAGGGGATGGTTCACCACTGTCTATCACCAGCTGCATCCGATCCAGAATCACTTGTCGCGAATCGGCATACACAAAATCCATCATATTCCTGCCTGCCAATGCACCTGTCGGCAAACCGGCCATTCGACAGGCTGCAGGGTTGGCATAAACAATCACGCCGTGATCGTGTACCAGCACGCCATCAGGGAGCATATCAAGCAGGCGGCGTTGATTCTCCTCATTGCGCACCAGTCTGCGTGCAGCCATGGCCGACTGATCCAGTGCAGCCATCACCAGCACACTACTTTGAACCAGACCGGCGATAATGGTCAACATCATCACCATCATTCGAGTATCCAGCCCGTGCAACGGCCCTCCGGCAAGCGGTAGCGCATAAAAATGCACCGCCGCCATGCCGCTGTAGTGCATGGCGGAAACAGCCAACCCCATGACCACGGCAACTGCCAGCTTGATCGGCAGATCACCAAATACATCGCTGTTCCGCAGATTATTGGCAATCCATAGCGCCGTCGAAGAAGCTGTGATGGCAATAATGATCGATGCAACAACCCATGGATAATGATAACGCATCGAAGCAGCCATATGCATCGCCACCATGCCTGTATAATGCATGCCGGCGATACCTGCCCCCATCAGCGCCCCCATGCCCAGCAGCCGCCTTCCATTAAGCTGACCACCACGACGTAACGGTAGGATTCCTAGTGTTGAAAATGCAATCCCCACCAACATCGACAAAAGCGTTAACCAACCATCATAACGTATCGGTACAGTGATATTCAATGCCAACATAGCAATGAAGTGCATGGTCCAGATACCAGCTCCAAGACTCACGCCGAACACCAACGACCAGAGGCTGCTACGATGGTGGTTCGCATCGTGATCGTGAATACGCGGCACGGCTGCCAGCGCCACAAAGGCGGACACGATCGCGACAGCCACAGACAGAACGACCAGCGAGTGGTTGTAGCTAACGGGCAGTTCGTGGACCATGGTCAATCGATCACTTTCACACCCTCAGGCGTGCCCATCAACACCACGTCAGCGCCCTGATGCGAGAAAATACCGTTGGTCACCACGCCGGGAATGCAGTTCAG
>JALUYG010000184.1 GCA_027013105.1 Mariprofundus sp. | reverse complement strand
CAGCATCAGTCCGATCGCCATGCCAGCGACAATGCCGGCAAGGCCAAGCAGGCACGACTCGATCACCACCATGCCGGCCAGCCGGGCCCGGCCGCAACCGAGCGCCATCATCACGCCGAACTCATGGATACGCTCAAGCATGCTCATCAGCACGGTATTCATAATCCCGGCCGCCACAATCACCAGCACAATGGTCAGGAAGATGTAGTAGAAGGCATTCTCAAGCTCCACCCACTGCTTCATCATCGGATACATATCATACCAGCGCAGCACCTCGTAATCGGGGCCGAGCGCCTGTTTCAGCTTCGCTGTGACCTGCTCCAGACGACTGCCCGGCAATTGCACCACCAGTTCCGAATAGCGCCCCTCCATCGCCGTCATCTGCTGCATAAAACCGAGCGGCGCCATGGCCAGACCGCGATCAATGCCCATCTCGCCGCTGCTGATAATACCGACCAGTTTCAATTTCTCCGCCGCCAGCGAGCCGTAGCGATCCTCGCTCAGAAACACCACCTCATCGCCGATATCGACACCCAGATTGGCCGCCGTGGTTCTGCCCAGCACACAGGCCGGCTCATTCATATCGCGCAGGAAACGACCCCGGTCCACCTTGGCCTGGATGCGTGTTGTGCCCCGCTCATGCGCCGGATCCATACCGAGCAGAATCAACCCCTCTGAATTCTCTTCGCCTGCCGCCAGGGCAAAGGTGCGCAGCCGCCATGTATATTCACTGATACTATTTTGTTTCAATATTTCATTCAGTTGCGAGACATTATTCATGCTTTTTGTAAGTTTTGGATGGTGAAAGAACCTGGCCTTGTGCACCTGCAAACTGCCGACAATCACCTGCTGCAGATTGCGCATCATGGTATTGTGAATGCCGTCATTAAAGCCCCAGAGAAAAATCAGCGAGGTCAGCCCGAGCGCCACGGCAGCAATGGTGATCAGGCTACGTCGGCCATTGCGCACGATATTGCGCCAGGCCAGCGCGAACATCAGCGGCCCCGGACGCCGGAAAGCCGCCCGGCCGAACGCAGATTGGCGCGACTGAACGTGCGATCCGGAATCGGCGCATCGAACGTGACCGACTCCAAAAGCATGACTGTCCGTTTTTGCGGTGTTGCAAGCGGCTGCACAATCCAGCGCGTCGGAATATCGCGCCCGCCCATGCGGCGAACCTGATCGAAGGTTAAGCGGCGGATATGTTTACCATGCTCGTCGTAATAATCTTCCGAGAGCGGCATCGCATCATGGCTGATACGGCGCACAATCCTGCCCCACACCACCGGCGCATCGGGCTTCGGCGTCGACTCGACGGTATAAATACCGTCCTGATCGGAGAGCAATCGATGCGAATAATCTTCAACGATCGACTCCATCTTGACCAGGTCGTCATTGGTGAAATCGGAGCCCATCCAGTTGGATAGCATCATCGAGGGCGGAATACGAATATCGCGTTCGAGTTTGGGCAGGTACATCCAGAGATTTTCGCCATCCTTGAGCCAGGTGGTGTTTCTATCTTTTCTCGGCGCCAGAATACGGATAAAGAAACGGTGATGGATGCGGTCATCCCAGGCATCGAAGCGCACCTCCCGCTGCCAGTCGGCCGTTTCGATGCGCATCGTATAACGGGCGATGCTGGTATTGGAACGCAATCGATTCTGCACCTTTTGCACCAGTTCCCGTGCCGACAACGCCTGTGGCCCGGCATTGGCGCCGACAACGCCCGGCCCGGCTTCGGCGCCCGTGGTTGGCAGCAGCGCCAGCAGGGCCAACACGATCAGCCGATACATGATCACACCGGGGCGCCCATGCCCGTTACCGGCAATCATCACAATATTCCTTGCGAATCATGTCGATATCCACGGTCGGCGGCGGCAACTGCAACTCCATTGATTCCAGATACTCCACCACGATACGCGACACCACCAGATTACGCCGCCATTTATGGTTCGATGGCACGATGAACCACGGCGCCGCCTTGCTGCTGCAGTGGCTCAGCGTATCCTCAAATGCGCGTCGGTAATCATGCCAATGCGCACGCTCTTTGAAATCAGCCTCGCTCACCTTCCACCAGCGCTCCGGATCATCCAGCCGCTTTTGAAGGCGCCGTAGCTGCTCATCCTTACTGATATGCAGATAAAATTTCAGAATATGGGCGCCGTGATCTGCGAGGTGCCGCTCAAACTGCCGAATCGCCCGGTACCGCTGTCTGCAGGCGTCCTTATCGATCATGCCATGCACGCGCGTCACCAGCACATCTTCATAATATGAGCGATTGAAAATCACCACCTCG
>JALUYG010000183.1 GCA_027013105.1 Mariprofundus sp. | reverse complement strand
GCCATATTGACCTGTTCGGCCGCTGCCTGACCCGGTTTTCCCGCCACGCATTGCTGCGGCGGATCGGTTTTTTGCACCAGTTGCACGACGCTGCGCCGAGGCTGCCGATGCGCGTTCAGGATGTGGTGGCCATGGGTCTGGCCGACTACGCCACGCCATGGCGACGCCATCAACACCGCCAGGTGATCACGGATACGCTAAAGCTGCTCGATATGGATCATCTGGCCGACGCCGATTTCCGCCAGCTCTCCGGCGGTCAGCGCCAACGTGTCCGTCTGGCCCGCTCGCTGGTGCGCCAGCCTGAACTGCTGCTGCTGGATGAGCCCTCGGCGGCGCTGGACAGCGTGCGGCAGGAAAAACTGTTTCAACTGTTGCGCCGCCTGTGCGATGAGCGCGGCATGAGCGTGATTATGGTGGAACACGACATCGCCGCCATCAGTTCGCATGTCGATTCCGTCGCCTGCCTGAACCGCCAGATTCACCATCACGCCATGAAAGGCGAAGACATTCCCGAAGATGTCTGGCGCGCCATGTATGGCGACCACATCCATATCGTCGCCCACGACGCTCACTGCATCGGCTGCGCCCCGGGCGAGCATTTAAATGAACCGCGGATGGACGCCGATGAACGCAGATAAAACCGGAGTTGAATGCATTAGGGTGGACTATGAACACTTTGATATTATCAATGCTTTTGACTGTCGCCTGTTCGTGGCTGTAATATAACTCGAATGCATATTGATCAAGATGAGTTGTTACTGAAGGAGGAAACGCATCAAATCATTGGATGCGCGATGGAAGTTTTGAACATTCTTGGGCATGGGTTGCTTGAAAAACCTTATGAGAATGCGCTGGTAGTGGAGTTTGGACTACGAGGAATTCCATTCAGCCAACAACCAAGGTTTGATGTGCGTTATAAATCCGTCAAGGTTGGCGAGTATATCCCCGACCTCACCTGTTTCGGCCAGGTTATCGTAGACACCAAAACGATTCATCGCATCACTGATCATGAAATCGGGCAAATGTTGAATTATCTGAAGGTCACAGGGCTGAAAGTTGGATTGTTGCTCAATTTCAAGCATCCAAAACTGGAGTGGAAACGAATTGTTTTAGAGGCAGGAACCGCGGATGGACGCCGATGAACGCAGATAAAAACAGAAATTAAAAGCATGAGGGTGAAGGATGAACACTGACAATAGAAATTTTGATCTGGTTTGTGCTTTTGACTCTGATCCGCGTCTATCCGCGTCCATCTGCGGTTCGCTTTGAGATGATCTCTGAATTTCTGGCCAGTCCGGTGATGCGGGAGGCGTTGCTGCCGGCGCTGTTGGTGGCGGTTGTGACGGCCTCGATGTCGGTGATGGTGATGGCGCACAGGTTGTCGTTTCTGACTGTCGGCGTATCGCATGCTTCGCTGGCCGGATTGGGGCTGGCGGTGACGCTGTCGCTGCCGCTGCTGCCGACGGCGACTCTGTTCGCGGTGCTGGTGGCGATATTGCTGGCCCTGATGCCGAGAAAGAAAGGCATCTCCGAAGATGCCGGCACCGGCATGCTGTTTGCCGGCAGCATGGCGCTTGGCGTGCTGCTGATCTCTTCCACCAACAGCGCCCGGGTCGATCTGTTCGGGCTGCTGTTCGGTAATATTCTGACGATTTCACCGGTCGATCTGCACTGGCTCTACCTGATGTCCGCCCTGATTCCACTGCTGTTTATTCTGGCCGCGCGCGCCTGGTGGAGCATCGCCTTCGATGCGGTGACGGCGGATGCATCCGGCCTGCCTGTATCGGCGCTGCGTCTGCTGCTCTACGGGCTGGTCGGGCTGACCGTGATTCTGTGCGTCAAACTGGCCGGCATTGTTCTGACGGCCGGGCTGATGATTCTGCCGGCGGCCTGCGCCTGGTTCTGGGGCCGCTCGCTGTTCGGCCTGTGGCTGTTATCGCTGCTGTTTTCCGTGGCGGGAACCATGGCCGGGCTGCTGTTCTCCTACATCTACGAATGGCCCTCCGGCGCCACGGTGGTGCTGTCTCTCTGTACGCTGTTCATCCTCAGCTGGGGACTACGCTGGAGCACATCGCGATTCGCCAGCTAACCCGGCATCGCCGGTAAGCGCACGCCGCCGATCAGGAGCATCGCCGCCAGCAATAGCGCTGTAGAGAGCGATGCAAACACGGCCTTAAGTGCAGGGCGGAGGATCGACTCGGGCGCGCTATGATGCAGCCGCGCCGACCAGCCGCTGCTTTTGGGCAGGATCAGCCCAATCCCCAGCCATGCGCCGGAGAGAAACCACAACTGATCGCCCAGTTCATGGCACCAACGCTGCTCCAGCAACATATTGATGGCGATTGCGCCCAGCGCCATCATCAGCCCGCACATCGCAGAAGTGCCTACGGCGAAGCGCAAGGCCGCAAAACGGCGCAGTAGCGGCGTCAGCATGGTGCCGCCGCCGATCCCCAGCGCACCGGATACGAAGCCGATGGGGCCGGAAAACCACGCCAGAGAGAGGCGACGGGCCGAAGCGGGCTTCACTTCGCGTCCATAGTCGAAGGCGATCCATGCATCCAGCGCCGCCAGCGCCAGCAACACCCAGGCCGCAGGCAGGCGCAGGGTGCTCCATAAACCCAACCCCGCGCCGATCATCAAACCGGGCAGCAGTCGCATCGCTGCATTGCGATCGATATGGCCAAGACGCCAGTGGGCGCGGGTGGAGAAAAAACCGGTGATCGCCACAGCAACCAGACTGGCGAACACCGGCGCGGCGACCCCTTCCACCGCCTTCGGCATGGCGGCGTAAAACAGCGGCATATAAATCAGGCCGCCACCCACTCCCGCCAGGCCGGCGAGCGCGCCTGCCGCCAATCCGACCGCCAACCCATACAGCAGCGACGGGTCAATTTCGAACATTTGACGCCACCGGATCAGGCGTTCGGATTTGAATGCTTGAACAGCAGATATTGCTGATACTCTTCCAGTTCCATCTTGCCCTGAATATAGAGCTGCTGATCGGCCAGCGTGTCGGCATCGCTGATGCCGTGCCGACGATTATGGGCGTCCGCAACCGCCATGCGCTGGTCGATCTCATCATCGCCAATGCCGCTTGCTCGCTGCATTGCCGCCTCGCGCCACTCGGAAGGGTTGACATATTGACTCTTATTTCGGCTCATACGCCAGATCATACTGTGATTTGACCAAGAGTTGAATGTCATCATCACGATGCACCCGGATATGTTGAGAAATTGACGCCACAACCGTCGCAGGTTCAGGCTGAGGGGTGCGGAGGAGGCATTGCTTCACCGACATTCAAGCCACAAGGAGTTTCAGATGATGGAACACAAGAAACGCACCAATGTTCAAGCCCAACAAGACGGCACCATCCAGCGCTATTCATGCATGGATATACACTGCGAGGATCACCTCGGACTGGCATGGCTATCCATGCACGCCAAACCTGTACCCTGCTTTACGCCAACACTCAGCCAGGAGATTCAGCACTGGTACGGCGAACTGCGGGCGCAAAAAGCGCCTGAGCACCAGGGCATTCGCTATATTGTCTCCACAGGCGTGCCGGGCGTTTATAATCTGGGCGGCGACCTGAGCCTCTTCTGCAAACTGATCGAACAACAGGATCGACAGGGGCTGCTCGACTATGCGATTGCCTGCAACGATATTCTATACAGCAATCACACAGGCATTAACGGTGAAATCACCACCATCGCGCTGGTGCAGGGCGATGCGCTGGGCGGCGGCTTTGAAGCGGCGGTTTCCAGCGAAGTGCTCATTGCCGAACGCAGCGCCAAAATGGGCTTGCCGGATATTCTGTTCAATCTGTTTCCGGGCGCAGGCGCCTACAGCCTGCTGTCCAGAAAAATCGGCATGGTTGAAGCTGAACGCCTGATTCTCAGCGGCAAATTGTATACCGCCGAACAGATGCATGCGCTCGGCGTGGTCGATATTCTGGCTGAAGATGGCAGAGGCAGGGAGGCCGCTTACGATTATATCAAACGGGAAAGCCGCTTAAGAAACGGTTATCGCGCCTTCCGCAAAGCCAAGCGCTGCACCAACCCGCTGACCTTTGACGAGTTGCTGGCCGCCGCCAAGGTCTGGGTCGATGCTGCATTCCGGCTGGAAAGCAAGGATTTGCGCATGATGCAACGCCTGGTAAAACGGCAAATGGCCCGGTCGGCCTGAAGGGAGGCGACGCCGACTCCGGGCCTGCCGTCCGGAGTCGACGTCGCTCAATATTCGGGCATTGGCCGATTCAAATAGGCCCGCAGGGCGGAACAGCCTTGTTGGAACGCCCCTCTCAGGGCTGCGACGTAAGCCTGCATGGCGCTGCAGTCCAGCCCATCATGTTGCGATTCAATCTCTATGCACAGGCCAGCCACAGACCGAACCCCCAGAGACGCTGCGCTGCCCTTGAACCCATGCACGCGTTCCAGAAACAGCCCTGTTTGACCCTGTTCGGCATACACGCCCAGCTGAAACAGGTGTTCCTCACCGGTAGAGATGAAGGATTGCAACAGCTGCCGGCGCTTTTTCGGCCCGGTAATTACACTGAACAGATCATCTAGAACCACTTCATCCAGTACGGCATCAACATCGTCCGTTTTAGTGTTTTTTCGTCTGGTAATTTCAGGCCTGGTGGCGGTGCGGCTCCTGGTTAGCGCATCCACTTTTTCCAGCAGCGTCGTCATCTGCACCGGCTTGGTAATATAATCGTCGGCTCCGGCCTGCAAGCACGCCCGGATACTCTCCGGCATGGCATCGGCGCTAAGCAACAACACAGGCGTTGTGGCCGTGGTATCCATAAAGCGGAACTGCTTGAGCGCCTCCAGGCCGCTCACATTGGGCATATTCATATCCAGCACCACCAGATCAAATGACAGATCTCCGCCAAGCGCGTCGAGCGCCTGCTCGCCGTCTTCGACCAGATGCACGCGGTGCCCGCCCCGCGACAGCATCGCCCCGATCACCTCCTGATTCACAGGGTTATCTTCTGCCAGCAGAATATGCAGCCCCTCTCCGCCCTGCCTATGTTGCAACGCTTCGGCCATGGAAATCACATTGTCGGAATTGCCGCGGCGCTGTGCCGCATGCAGTGCATGAAACAGCAATCGCTGTTGCAACGGCAGGGGCAGCACAGCCTTATAGCCCGATGCTATCCACATGCGATCCCGGCCCGTCGATGGCGCCGTATCCAGCAGAATCATGTTCAGCCCTGCCAGTGACTGCTCTCTCAGGATCGTTGCAGCTATTTTCTCCGGTGCGCGCTGTAAGGCGCGCCGCTCGATCAGCAACGCATCAAAGGCTTGCCCCGTTGAGCAGGCCTCAACCAGCCGGGCGCATAGCATCTGTTCATTTGCAATATGGCTGCAAGTTGCGCCCCACGGCTTCAGCATCCGGTTGACCTGATCAGCCAGTTCCTGCCCTGAAAACAGCAGGACACGCAGCTGCGCAAGGGTATCGGCATCATGACTGTCGCCGGCAAGCTCAAAAGGCAGACTGATGGTAAAGGTGCTGCCTTCACCTTTGCTGCTCTGAACAAGAATATCGCCGCCCATCATCTCCGCCAGATCCTTTGAGATTGTCGTACCCAGCCCGGTGCCGCCGAAACGGCGCGTAATGCTGCTATCGGCCTGAGCGAAGCGATCGAAAATCGCGGCCAACTCCGATTCGGACATGCCGATGCCGGTATCGCGCACCTCAATATTCAGCCAGACATGACCTGTTTCGGTCTCGCCAGAGGCGGGATATACAGTGACATCAACACCGCCCTGTTGCGTGAATTTGACGGCATTGCCGATGATATTCACTACGATCTGCTTCAACCGTTTGGGGTCGCCAACCAGTGCAAACGGCGCAGCCGGGTCAAGATGCAAATTCAACCCGATACCCTGTTGACTTACCTGCCCTTCAAACATGGCAACCACAGCTTGCATCAGTTGGTAGAGGTCAAACGGCTCATGCGCCAGTTCGATCTTGTCCGCCTCGATCCTGGAGAGATCCAGCAACCGCTCAATCAGCTCGAGCAGGTGATAGGCGGAATCTTTAATCACACCGCTAAATCGCCTCTGCTCCGATGTCAGCCCGGAACTCAACAACAGATCGTTCATGCCGATAATGCCATTGAGCGGCGTTCGCAGTTCGTGGCTCATGTTGGCGATAAACTTGGATTTGGCCCGGTTCGCATCCTCCGCCTGATCAATCGCCTTATGCAGTTGCATGATCAGGTTGACCATAAACATCGGCACCACAGCCAGAATAATCAGCATCGACACCACCAGCGCGAGGTGCTGATGCCAGAACGGCGTAGAGAGGGTGATCGGGATAAATGCAGCCAGCGATAACAGCGTGGAGTAGATCAGATACTTGATGCCGAAACGAAAGCCGTTGCCGGTGATAATCCACAAATAGATGGTGACAAACACCACGCCTTCTTCGCCATCGGCCAGTATGACGCCGAGCGACACCATGGCTATATCGGTGGTGATGCCGAGCAGGCGCCGGAAACGGTTTTTTCCAGGGGAGAGTAAAATCCAGATCAGAATACCCACCGCAACCGGCAGATAAGCCAGGCTCAAATAACAGGCCAGATCGGGCCCTTTGAAGCAAAAATAGAGGCTGATTGAGGCCGCGATCAGGATACGGAACAGCGTCTGTTCATGCTCGCTGTCCGGCCTGTTTTGCAGGCGTTCCTTCGCCCTGTTCAGCCAGTCTGTTTTCATAGCTCTACCCTGACAGCAAATCTGTTGCCAATCTATTGGCGGACTGGCCGAGCCTCATATTGAAGACAGTTGATGCCGGAAGCGCCGCGCACATCATAACAGGGCAGCCTGGCAGATCTGAAATTGAACGCCCTGCAACCATGCCGCTGCTGCTGATGCCAGCTGATAAAATAGTGCCGGCAACTCAGGCAGGGCGCAGGCTTTGGACTCTCAGCGTCCAACCTCCGATCAGTCATCCACACCCACTTGAATCATGCCGCTTTCAATCCGGACGGGGAATGTATCGATATCTTCGTAAGCCGGCGGCGTCAACGCTTTGCCATTGCGAATACAGAAACGGGCGCCGTGACGCGGGCAGATGATCTGATCACCGTCGCACTCGCCGCTGGCCAGCTCGCCGCCGTCGTGGGTGCAGATATCCTCAATGGCGAAGTATTCACCACCCAGATTAAATACAGCAATTTCACAATACGGCGTATTGATCACTTTACGTCCGCCCGGCGGCAGTTCACTCTCTTTCGCAACATCTATCCATGCAGCCATTAAAACATCCCCAACTGCAAGCGCGCTTCCTCGGACATCATCGAGCGATCCCATACCGGATCAAAGACCAGCTGCACTTCGACATCATGGACATGCTCGACGGAGAGCACCTTGGCGCGCACATCATCAACAATAAACGGCCCCATGCCGCAGCCGGGCGCGGTCAGGGTCATGATAATATCGACATGGTTTTTGCCATCATCGGTATCCACCACATGCACATCATAGACCAGCCCGAGATCAACGATATTGACCGGAATTTCAGGGTCGTAGCAGGTTTTCAGCATATCCCATATGGCCTGTTCATCGACCGAGCCGGAAGTTTCAGCCTCTGCGCCGCCCATGGTTTCTTCCGGGGGTTCCGCACCATCGCCGAAACCCAGCGCATCGGCATCCTTGCCTTCGATGCGGGCCAGATTGCCGGATACACTGACGGTATAAGTGCCGCCGAGTTCCTGCGTGATCAGCACCATAGCGCCGGCCGGAATGGTGACCGGCGTGCCGAGCGGAATCAGCACCGCATCAACATCGCGAGTGGTTGTGATGGTATCGCCAGCGTGGTTCATTCCACTGCCCCTTTTTCACTGTGGTTCATGTTCTATTCCGTCTTTGCCACTTCTTGGGAATCGGTGACGGCTGATTTCAGCGTGTGCCAGCAGAGCGATGCGCATTTGATGCGGCTGGGAAATTCGCGCACGCCGGCCAGCACGGCCAGTTTGCCCAGCGCTTCCTCATCCGGCGCTTCGGCCAGATCGGATGTCACCATATGCTGGAACTGCTCAAACTTTTCCTGAAACCCGGATAACGGCGTGTTTTTGACCGCTTCGGTCATCAACGATGCCGAAGCTACGGAAATGGCACAGCCTTCGCCTTCAAAGGAGACATCTTCGATGATGCCCTCATCATTCACATCCAGATAGACATGCAGCTTGTCGCCGCAGAGCGGATTATAGCCGTCGGCCTCATGGTTATAATGGGCCAGCTTGCCGAAATTGCGCGGCGCTTTATTGTGATCGACGATCACCTGCAAATACAAATCTCTCAAATCAAACATCCGGCCTCCGGCCTCTTTTGTTGATACGGCTTCGGAGCATCCTGCCCTCAGCCTTGAACGCTCCGCAAAAGCGTCGTTTTGCCTCGCTCACGGGCTCAATACTTCGCCCGCCGCACATCCATGTGCGGGAACTCATGGCCATGCCTTCATGATTCTGCTCTGCGTCCTCTGCGGTGAAAAAATTCATGCGAAAATTGCCTGTGCTTTTTCTAATGCGACAAACAGCGCATCGACTTCGGCTTCGGTGTTGTAGACCGAGAATGACGCCCGCGCTGTCGCCGGCACCTTGAAAAATTGCATCACCGGCATGGCGCAGTGATGGCCGGCGCGAATGGCCACGCCTTCGCGATCCACAATCGTGCCCAGATCGTGCGGGTGCACCTGATCCAGCACGAACGACAATACGCAGGCTTTATGCGCTGCCGTGCCGATTTGTCTCACTCCATCGAATGCCTCCGCTTTGGCGGTGGCATAAGCCAGCAGCTCTTTTTCGCGCTTGCCAATTGCATCAAAGCCGATCGATTCGATATATTCAATGGCCTTGCCGAAACCGATGGCGCCGGCGATATGCGGCGTGCCGGCCTCGAACTTATAGGGGATGTCGTTGTATTCGGTTTTCTCGAAGGTGACGGTGAGAATCATGTCGCCGCCGCCCTGATAGGGCGGCATGGACTCCAGGATTGACGCCTTGCCGATCAGAATGCCGATGCCGGTCGGGCCGTACATTTTATGGGCGCTGGTGACATAAAAATCACAATCCAGTTGCTGCACATCCACAGCCAGGTGAGCTGCCGCCTGAGCGCCATCCACCAATACTTTGGCTCCCACGGCATGGGCTTTTTGAATGATCGACTCGACGGGATTGATGGTGCCGAGCGCATTGGACATATGCACCACGCCGACCAGCTTGGTGCGTTCGGAAAGCAATGACTCAAACTCATCCATCACCAATTCGCCGCGCTCATTAATTGGCGCAACTTTCAGCGTTGCGCCAGTGCGTTTGCACAGCATCTGCCACGGCACGATATTGGAGTGGTGCTCCATATGCGTGATCAGAATCTCATCGCCGGCAGTGATGTTTGCACCGCCCCATGATGCAGCGATCAGATTAATCGACTCGGTGGCGCCGCGCGTAAAAATCACTTCACGTTGATCGCGGGCGTTGAAAAACGATGCAATGCGCTGGCGCGCTGCCTCAAAATCCGCCGTAGCGCGTTCGGACAACGCATGCACGCCCCGGTGCACATTGGCATTATCGCATGCATAGTAGTGATTCACCGCATCAATCACGCACTGCGGCTTCTGTGTGGTGGCGGCATTATCCAGATAAGCCAGCGGCTTACCGTACACCTCCTGATTCAGAATCGGGAAATCGCCCCGTATTTTCTCAATATCAAACATGTGCAAAACCTTTTTTTGAACCGCAAAGAACGCAAAGTTTCGCAAAGAAAACCAATCTGTTTTCAATCGGTTTTTTTGCCTTTCCTTTGCGTGCCTTTGCGTTCTTTGCGGTAGAAAGATTATAAAGCGTATTCATCCCAACAACCCATCCAGATCGGCCATATTCGGTAATTTGGCGAAAGCTGCTTTTTCGATGAAGCGACGGATGGCATTGTGACCCATGGCGACGAGGATTTCATCGGCGAAAGCGAAGGTTAGCAACTGGCGCGCTTCGGTTTCAGAGAGGCCGCGCGATTTCAGGTAAAACAGTTGCGTTTCATCCAGCTGACCGACCGTCACCCCGTGGGCGCATTTGACATCGTCGTTGTAAATTTCCAGCTCCGGTTTGGTGTCGATTTCGGCCTGTTTGGACAGCAACAGATTGCCATTGGATTGCGCCGAATCGGTTTTGACCGCCCCTTCGGCCACCACGATCTTGCCATTGAATACGCCGTGCGCCCGGCCATCCAGCACCGTGCGATACTGCTCGCGACTGCTGCAGTGCGGGGCGGCATGATCGATGCGGGTATGGTGATCGATATGCTGGCGACCGGCTGCGACAAACAAACCGTTCAGCTCACAGGATGCGCCTGCTTCGGCCAGTTTCACCACGATATCGGCGCGCGACAGACTGCCGCCCAATTCCACCGCATGCAGGGTATAACGGGAGTTGCGCGCCTGCTGCACATCGACGCGGCCAATGTGAAACTGTTTGGCGCTTTCCATCTGCAAACGGTAATGGCTCAGTGACGCATGATCTTGCAGACGAATATAGGTGGCGATATTGCTCAATCCGGCAGCACTGCCGTCACCGCCGACAAAATGCTCAATCAAGGTGGCTTCCGCGCCTTGCCCCAGCATGATGCCGTTCAACAGATGCGCGGTGCTATTGCCAATATGCAGCACATACAACGGTTTATCGAGTTTGGTGTTTTCGCCAATGCAAGCGCACAGGCCATCGCTGGCCAGCGCGCTATTGGCGGCCAGAAAGCCGTTAAACAGCGGCGCGGACTCATCCAGCTTCAACAGACCGTGCGAGGTTGCATCCACATCTTCAGCCAACAATGCCGATAACGGCTTGAGTTGAATGCTATCCGGCAGATTCGACGCTTCCAGCTGAAAAGCACCTCTGACAAAAACGATCCGATAGGCATCCAGCCCTTCAATATCTGAAATCTCTGGTTCAGCGGTCTCCGTTGGTGCTGGCTGCCACCAGGTTTCACCCAGTGTGGCGGTTATGCGGGAAATATCGGTGTATTTCCAATCCTCATCGCGTCGCCCGGGCAGGCCAGTACGCGAAAATATATCGACGGCCTGCTGACGCAAGGCCTGTACGCCGGTGCCGCCGGGCAGCGCCGTTCTATCCAGAGTCAGACCGCTCATGCAGCTTGACCTTGATCTGAAGCTGCTATGGCAGCCTCATCTTTTACCCAGTCATAACCGCGCTCTTCCAGTTCCAGCGCCAGGTTCTTGTCGCCAGATTTGAGGATTTTACCATCCGCCAGTACATGCACAAAATCCGGCTCAATGTAGTCCAGCAAACGCTGATAATGGGTGACCATAACAATCGAACGCTCGGCATTACGCAGCGCATTCACACCCTGCGCCACGACTCTCAAGGCATCGATATCCAGCCCGGAATCGGTTTCATCAAGCAGCGCCAGCGATGGCTCCAAAACAGCCATCTGAAAAATCTCGTTGCGTTTTTTCTCGCCGCCCGAGAACCCTTCATTCACCCCGCGTGATAAAAACGACTGATCGAGTTCCACCAGTTTGGCTTTTTTCCTGATCAGTTGCATAAACTCCATGGCATCGAGCTCCTGCTCGCCCTGATGCTTGCGTTTGGCATTGACACCGGCCTTGAGCATATAGGTGTTGTTCACGCCTGGAATTTCGACCGGATATTGAAAGGCGAGAAAGACGCCTTCCCAGGCGCGCTCTTCCGGTTTCATGGCCAGCAAATCCTTGCCGTGATAAGTCACCGAACCTGCCGTGACTTCATAACCATCGCGTCCGGCAATGACATTGGAGAGGGTAGATTTCCCCGACCCGTTCGGCCCCATAATGGCATGCACCTCGCCAGCCCCAATCGTGAGATTGATGCCTTTGAGAATCTCTTTGCCCGCAACCGAAGCATGTAAATTTTCAATCTTCAACATATCATCAAAACCTTTTTTCACCACGAAGGACACGAAGGTAAACCTTGAAAGTCTTTCTTCGTGTACTTCGTGATCTTCGTGGTGAGTTTCTTTTTTAGCCTACTGCCCCTTCGAGGGAGACTTCCATTAATCTGTTTGCTTCTACGGCGAATTCCATGGGGAGTTCGTTGAACACATCTTTGCAGAAGCCGTTGACGATCATATTCACGGCATCCTCTTCCGTGATGCCGCGCTGCTGGCAATAGAACAGCTGATCTTCGCCAATTTTCGAGGTAGTGGCTTCATGTTCCATGGTGGCGGTCGGATTCTTCACCTCCACATACGGGAAGGTATGCGCCCCACACGTGTCGCCAATCAATAAGGAATCGCACTGGGTGTAATTGCGCGCGTTTTCCGCGCCCTTGCCGATGCGCACCAGACCGCGATAAGACTGATTGCCGTGGCCGGCGGCAATGCCTTTGGAGACGATCGTGCTTTTGGTGTTTTTACCGAGGTGGATCATCTTGGTGCCGGTATCGGCCTCCTGACGCATTTTGGTCAGCGCCACCGAATAGAATTCGCCGACTGAATCATCGCCGCGCAGGATGCAACTGGGATATTTCCAGGTGATCGCACTGCCCGTTTCCACCTGCGTCCAACTCACTTTGGCGCGGTCGCCCCGGCAGTCGGCCCGCTTGGTCACAAAATTATAGATGCCGCCGACGCCGTTCTCATCGCCCGGATACCAGTTCTGCACGGTGGAATATTTAATCTGCGCATCGTCCAGCGCCACCAACTCCACCACGGCGGCATGCAGCTGATTTTCATCGCGTTGCGGCGCGGTGCAGCCTTCGAGATAGGAGACATATGCGCCTTCATCGGCAATAATCAGGGTGCGCTCGAACTGGCCGGTATTCATGGCGTTGATGCGGAAATAGGTCGATAACTCCATCGGGCAGCGCACGCCTTTGGGGATATAGACAAACGAGCCGTCGGTGAATACGGCGGAATTGAGCGCCGCATAAAAATTATCGCCCGCCGGCACCACGCTGCCGAGATATTGCCGCACCAGTTCGGGATATTCACGCACCGCTTCGGAAATCGGGCAGAAAATGACGCCGGCCTCTTTCAGTTTGCCCCTGAAGGTGGTCGCAACCGATA
>JALUYG010000182.1 GCA_027013105.1 Mariprofundus sp. | reverse complement strand
ATTTCGGCCCTTCGCCGGTGCCGAAGGTCAGCTCCATGCCCATCGCTTCCGGAATCACCAGAATATCGGAAAACATAATCGATGCATCCACGCCGACCAGTTCCACCGGTTGAATCGACACCTCGCAGGCCAGTTCCGGCGTCTTGCAGAGATCGAGAAAACCGCCGGCGCGTTGACGCGTGGCCCGATACTGCGGCAGATAACGCCCGGCCTGACGCATCATCCAGACCGGCGTGCGCTCCACATCCTCACGCAGGCATGCCCGTAAAAACAGATCATTCTTCAATTCAGTCATATCATTAACCCTTTATTATTTTTAACGCAGATGAACGCTGATAGACGCAGATTTAAAACCGCATGCCAGTCATGCACTCGTTATTATTGCGAAACATTGCTAAGTTCGCATCATCTGTTTTTTCTACCTTTATCTGCGTCTATCAGCGTTTATCTGTGTCAAATTTTAATCCCAGATATAGCCCTCGGTCGGCGATGAAGCCGAGGCAAAGGCGCGTTTGGGCATGCGCCCGGCCAGAAAAGCAGCCCTCCCCGCCCGCACAGCATCACGCATGGCGCGCGCCATCATGCATTCATCGCCGGCTTCTGCAATAGCTGTATTGATCAGCACCGCATCCGCACCCAGCTCCATCGCTTTGGCGGCATCGGAAGCCGTGCCGATGCCGGCGTCCACCACGATCGGCACACTGGCGCGCTGTTTGATGACGCGAATATTGAACGGGTTGGCCAGGCCGCGACCGGAGCCGAT
The DNA here is from genome assembly GCA_027013105.1 of Mariprofundus sp. GTDB lineage: Bacteria > Pseudomonadota > Zetaproteobacteria > Mariprofundales > Mariprofundaceae > Mariprofundus. The sequence continues at coordinate 1,560 of JALUYG010000182.1, read as the reverse complement.
CGGGTTACCCAGCGGCATCACCGCCACGCAACCGATCTCTTCGAGTTGACGCGCCACAATCGGATCGTCGTTGGTGTATGCCATTACCTCGAAATCTTCGGCCACCAACATCTCGGCGGCCTTGATGGTCTCCACCACGTTCGGGTAGAGGGTTTCGGTGTCGCCCAGCACTTCCAGCTTGACCAGATTCCAGCCGCCGGCTTCACGCGCCAGCCTGAGCGTGCGCACCGCATCTTCAGCATTAAAGCAGCCGGCCGTATTGGGCAGGATGGTATATTTTTTCGGATCGATATAATCGAGCAGGTTTTCCTTGCCTGCATCGGTGATATTCACCCGCCGCACCGCCACGGTGATCATCTCCGCTTGTGCCGCCTCAGTGGCCGCTTTGGTGGTCTGAAAATCTTTATACTTCCCGGAACCGGCGATCAGACGCGAGCTGAATTCATGCGTTCCGACTTTCAATATATCCGACATCGTTCTTCCCCGTTTGAAACTATTTTAAAACAAACCAATCAAGCAGCCACGAATGAACACGAATATACACGAATAAAAACCTTCAAATCACCTGCTCGTCATTGCCTTTCAATTCGTGTATATTCGTGTTCATTCGTGGCTGGTTACTCTTAGTCTAAGCTATTCTTATCTAAATCTATTTTAATATAAATATATTTTTACCCGCCGCCGATCATGTGTACGAGTTCGATGCGGTCGCCCTCCTGCAGCCCGGTGGCAGCATACTGACTTTTGGGCACCACTTCGAGATTGCGTTCAATCGCGATCATCCGCCCCTCCAAATCCAGTTCGGAGATAAGCTCAGCCAGCGTTGCAGCAGCAACTGTACGCGCTTCACCATTGAGCTGAATATGAATCGACTCAGACATAACCCCTCATAAAACTCCAGTTTTCACCTGTTAATGCGCTATTTTTTGCACATTTTTGATCATTTTAGAGCATTTCGAAACAGAACCGGATTGACCCGCCATGCCGGCGCTGTAGTGTGAGCCGCATGCTAGCAGCAAGCGACTCTGCACCCAACATCCACGCGCAACGGCCGGTCAGCACAATGCCGAAGCCGGGGAACTGGCGCGGCGTCGCTGATGGCATGGCGTCTGCCAGAGCGGCGGTGCAACAGGGGCGTTATGATGAGGCCGAAACCGTCCTGCTCGAACTGCTGGAGTTTGCTCCGGTAGAGATCGGCGCCTGGAAATTGCTGGCCAGAGTGCAACGACAACTCGGCCACATCGAGGCGGGTATTGCCAGCGCCACGCGCGCGCTACAGTTGCAGAACAACCCGCTGAGCGACGAGCCGCCGATCTCTGTGACGCTGGCCCGGCTGCTTTGGGAGCAGAATGAGTATCAGGAGGCCAGAATCATGCTGGCCCGCTTAATTGAAGAGCAGCCAGACAACCCTGAACTGAAAGAGCTGCAGCAGCGCTGGAACATGGAGAAAATCGCATGACCACAAGACACATCCTCGTACTGCACGGCCCCAACCTGAATATGCTGGGCAGCCGCGAACCGGGCCACTACGGCCACCAGACGCTGGCTGATCTCACCGAG
>JALUYG010000181.1 GCA_027013105.1 Mariprofundus sp. | reverse complement strand
TAGCACACTCCGTGTTTTCGCCATGTTCTCGAACAAATCTGAAACTGGCTGCGCAGTTACCCCAGAAACAATCATGGTGTAAGATGCGAAGTAATGTGTTCGACCCGTTGAAAACGGATTGAAATTTCTACGACAGGAGTCCCGATGGAACAGCAGGTTACCGTCATCGATATACAGGGAAGCGAGGCTATTGTACATGGCCGTCGCGCCAGCGCCTGCGGCGATTGCGCCGGCAAAACATCGTGCTCCACCATGGGCTCATGGGTGGAGCGCATCATCGAATTGCGCGTCCGCAACACGGTTCGCGCCCAAACAGGCGATATCGTATTGCTGGAAGTGCCCGATAACGCCGTGCTGCAAATCGCTTTCCGACTCTATGCCATGCCGATGCTGGCCTTCATTCTGGCCGGGCTGGCCATGCGTACGCTGGCTCAGCATCTGGCCTGGGCCAATGTGGAACTGTGGGCGGCGCTAAGTGGCCTTACCGCTGTCATGGGCTACTATCTGTGGTATAAATCGCACCTTGCCGCCGGTTCAGTCTCCGGACTGGATGTGCGCATGGTTCGCATCATTCACCACAGCGATGCAGCAGATCGGGTGCTCTCTTCATAGCGCTGCAATAAACTTTTCATCATTTATTCATTCAGCCGGCTTACAAATCGGTCTGAAATTTTCCCAAGGAGTGAACATTGAAGCAAATTAAACAACTGTTTCCCGTCTTAATCGGCGTCGTGATGTGGATTTCATCCGCTCAGGCCATGCCGGAGAGTTTTGCCGATCTGGCTGAGACGCAAGCTGATTCCGTCGTCAATATCAGCACCACCTCGCACCCGCATGCGCAACCCGGCGCGCGCGGCCTGCCGCCGGGATTCGGCTTCCCGCACGGTTCACCCTTCGATGACTTTTTCAATGATTTTTTACGCAATATGCCGCGCCAGCAGCGCGAAAGACATGCGCTGGGCACCGGCTTTATCATATCCGCCGATGGCTATGTCGTCACCAACAACCATGTTGTGAAAGACGCCGATGAGGTGCTTGTCAAAATGCGCGACGGCTCTGAACACGAAGCAAAAATCATCGGGACCGATCCAAAACTGGATGTGGCGCTACTGAAAATCAAAGCCAGACATCTCAAGCCGGTGACGCTCGGCAACTCCGACAAACTGCGCGTCGGCGACTGGGTTGTCGCCATCGGCAACCCGTTCGGACTGGAGCAGACCGTGACGGCGGGCATCGTCTCCGCCAAAGGTCGCGTGATCGGCGAAGGCCCTTATGATGATTTCATTCAAACCGACGCCGCCATCAATCCGGGCAACTCCGGCGGCCCGCTGTTCAACAGCAAGGGCGAAGTGATGGGCATCAACACCGCCATCTATTCGCGCAGCGGCGGCAACAACGGCATCGGTTTCGCCATTCCGATCAACCTGGCCAAATCCGTACTCGATGAACTGCGCGAAAAGGGGCATGTCACCCGCGCCCAGCTCGGCGTCCATATTACCGATGTCGATAAAGAGACCATGAAAGCGCTGAATCTGAAAAATCGCGAGGGCGCACTGGTGCCGCAGGTGGTTGCCGGTTCGGCGGCTGACAAGGCCGGCATTCAGCCGGGCGATGTGATTGTATCCTTTGATGGCGAGCCCATCCACAAGGCGCACGACCTGCCGCTGCGCGTGGCGCGTCATACGCCCGGCGACAGGGTGAAGGTCGGCATCATTCGCAACGGCAAGCCCAAAACCATTACGGTGAAAGTCGAGGCGATGAAGGATGAGACCGCATCAAATGGACAGCCGCATCGCAACAATGCCAAGGTGCGTCTGGGCATGGTGGTGGACAATCTGACCCCGGATATGGCTGCCCGGCTACAAACCCGCGTCAGAAAAGGCGTGGTGGTGCAACAGCTGCAGCGCGGCATGCCGGCTGCACGAGCAGGGCTGCGACGTGGCGATGTGATCTATCGCATCAATGGCAAAACGGTCAACAACGTCAGAGATTTCTCGAAGCTGGCCAGCCACTTCAAACCCGGACAGGTGCTGCGCGTGATGCTGGATCGTCAGGGCGACCAGGTTTTCGCACTGGTCAAACTGCCCAAACTTCACAAAAACGACGATTAACCACAACAACCTTGCAGCAGCCCCATATTCAACTGTTGAGCCGTCACCGCTGCGGTCTGTGCGAAGAAGCGCAGGCCGTGGTGGAGGCTGTGGCGGCAGAGGGGCTATGCAGTTGGGAGAAAGTGGATGTGGATCGCGATAAAGGGCTGCTTGTCCGTTACGGCAATGATGTGCCGGTCCTGCTGCTCAACGGCCATGAACTGTGTCGACACCGGGT
>JALUYG010000180.1 GCA_027013105.1 Mariprofundus sp. | reverse complement strand
CAAGGTGCGGCTCATCGTTGACATAATAGATCGGCGTGGTGACGTAATAGTTTTCCATCAGTGCTGTTTTCTCCGGATTTGTATATAGATTAGATCAAAAGCAATTCACCACGGAGGACACAGAGAGCACAGAGTAAAACCCGGATATAATATCACATTGGATACCATGCCTTTTGCATCAAACCGTGGAGTGAGGGCAACTATAGCCAGCATCTTCCATTGCCGAAACTGCTTTGTCCGATCCCCGCGCGTTAGCTCAATCCGAGTATAGCCTTGATCCTCTTTTCTACATCATCCATCTCTTTTGCGCTCAGCTTTGTGAGAGGGCCATCCCGAAAACGTTTGCGATCCAGCGCCGCGACATGCTCCACCATCACATAACAGTCTTTAAGCAGCCGGTCACGGGCATCGATAGCAACCCGCATCGGAGAAAATTCAGGCCGGAATTGCGTGGTCAGAGGCACTGCAACAACTGTGCGCAAACCCGCAGCAGTCATACGATCTTCCTGAATCACGACAACAGGGCGAGCCTTGCCTATTTCACCACCCCAGTTTGGATTTAAATTGGCGACCCAAATCTCGCCGCGCCGCATTACCTCCACCATGCTTCGGTCGGATCAGCATCAGCCGAACGTTCCGATGCAATGACTGCATCAGCAGCATCGCTGACGGTGGATTCAGCGATCTGCGCGGATTCAGAGCTTGCAGCAGGATCATTGGCCAACGCTCTGGCTGCCTCCGCCATCGATGCCATAAAGCGTTCCTTCTCCATACGCTCCAGATATTCCGCCAGCGCCTGCCGGACAACAACAGAACGGGGCTTCATTTCCATTTCCGCCTCACAGGTCAATGCCTGATCAAGCGTTTCCGGAAGCCTCAGACTCAATGCACCCATCAGTCACCTCCACACATAACGTAAATCGAAGTGTATCACATAATGAAATACACTTCAACGGCCATCAATTCAAAAACTTTTCATCCGCGTTTATCTGCGTCCATCTGCGGTTCCCGCTTTTGACTCGTTCTCAGTACGCTTTCAGGGCTGATCGCAGTTGCAGAATACAGGCCAGTAGCGCCGGGCCGGCGCGCAGGCTGTGGCGCACCACATCGCCCGGCCAGCGCGCGCAGTCAAATATCGCCTGTTGCAGCGCCTCCCGTTGTTTGAAGTTCGCCGCATCGCCAGCGCCCTGCAAGGCGGGATATACCGACTGAGCCAGCATGCGCGCAATCAGCAGGTGCGGCGCCGTTTTGACATGGGTGCGAATCCAGTTCTCAATATTGCCGACATCTGCACGGGCCGGATCGGCAATTAAATCCCGCCATTGCAGCAGCGCTTTGGCGATTGCCTCATCATGCAAACAGCCCACCGCGCCCGGACAGCCATCCGCCAGAGTGACTGCCAGATCCAGATAACGGTCATCGACAGGCGGTTCCTGTAGTTGCAGCACGGCGCGCACATCCGCATCGGCCAGTGGCGCGCATGGCTGCAACATGCAACGTGAACGGATGGTGGCCGGCAATCGCTCCAGATCGGCGCAGACCATCAACAATACGCTGCCTGCCGACGGCTCTTCCAAACCCTTCAGCAAGGCGTTGGCCGCCTGCTTGTTCATGCGCTCGGCATCGTCGAGAATCACCACTCGCCGGCCGCTCTCCGCGCCGCTTAAGGCCAGAAACGACAACACGCTGCGCACCTGCTCTATATTCAGATCACGTTTACCCTCAACCAGTCCGATTCGAAACACATCCGGATGCGATCCGGCCGCCAGCATTTTGCAACCGTGACAATCGCCGCAGGCCGTTTGCGAATCGCACAACAGCACGCCGGCCAGTTTTTCCGCCAGCGTGCGCTTGCCAATCCCCTTCATACCATACAGCAGCCAGGCATGATGCAGGCTATCGGCAGCCAGCGCTTCGCCAAAACGCGTCAGCACCCCATCGTGCCCCAATATCGCCGTCATGATGTCAACCCGAAACGCCGCCCCAACAGCTCGACCACCTGCCGCTCGACACCGTCCATATCCTGCGCCGCATCCATGCGTGCCATGCGCTGCGGCTCAAGTTGATACTGTTGTCTGAAAGCCGCCGCAACACGCCGGTGAAATGATGCCGCTTCATCATCCAGCCGCGTCGCTTTCTCGCCGCTTGCAGCCCGCTTCTGCATACGCCGCATCGCTTCATCCACCGACACGTCAAACCACAAGGTCAGCGACGGAGAAACGCCGCATTCAGCAAAACGCAACATCTGCCTCAAATCAGCCTCACCCTCATCCAGTTTTCGCGCCGCCAGTTGATACGCCAGCGTCGAATCGGAAAAGCGATCGCACAGCACCCACGCGCCA
>JALUYG010000179.1 GCA_027013105.1 Mariprofundus sp. | reverse complement strand
GGAACAGCAGGTGGCAGAAGTGCAGATGATCTCATGGATCGGCACGCGCATGCAGCAGATTCTCATGTACCGCTGGTTTCAGGCCCGACGCGACAGGAATCCGCTGGCCGCCGCCAAAGTCTTCGGCGAAGCGCGCCAGAAAGTGGCAGAAGAGTCACGCGCCTGGCGCGGCGCTGAACTCACCGCCGCCGTCAGCCGCATTGTGCAAGCTGAAAAACTGGTCAAGGGCGCGGCGCTGGAAGACAAGCCGGTTGTCATTGAGCGGTTGACACGCGAGCTGATTACGCCGGTTGAGGCATGAATCTGCCTGAACAACAAAACTGGCGGGATTTCGAGGCGGCGCATGTCTGGCACCCCTATGCCAGCATGCTGCACCCCATCCCCGCTTATCCGGTCCAGCGCGCCGACGGCGTCTGCCTCGAACTGGAAAATGGAGAGCGGCTGATTGACGGCATGGCCTCATGGTGGTGCGCCATCCACGGTTATAACGTGCCGGAACTCAATGCCGCGATTGAAAAGCAGTTGCGCGATATGGCGCATGTCATGTTCGGCGGCCTGACCCATCAACCGGCGGCTGAACTTGCACGGAAACTGCTCGAAATCACGCCGCAGAACATGAATCATCTGTTCTTTGCCGATTCCGGTTCGGTGGCGGTGGAAGTGGCCATCAAAATGGCGCTGCAGTACTGGCAGGCGCAACAGCGCCCCGAAAAAAACAGACTGTTGACCATTCGCGGCGGCTACCATGGCGACACATTCGGGGCCATGAGCGTCTGCGATCCGATCGGCGGCATGCACCATCTATTCTCCGGCCTGCTGGCGGAGCAGTTCTTCTCCGATGCACCCACAGCGCGCAGCGATGAAGAATGGCATGATGATCAAATCGCCTCGTTTGCATCCCTGATCGATGCGCACCAACATGAAATCGCCGCTGTGATTCTTGAGCCGATCGTCCAGGGCGCCGGCGGCATGCGTTTTTACGCACCGGAATTCCTGCGGCAGGTGCGCGCCCTGTGCGATGAATATGACGTATTGCTGATCTGCGACGAAATCGCCACCGGCTTTGGCCGCACCGGCAAGCTGTTCGCCTGCGAACATGCGGATATCCAGCCCGATATCATGTGCATCGGCAAAGCCCTCACCGGCGGCTACATGACGCTGGCGGCCACGCTCTGCTCGGCTCGCGTCTGCAGCGGCATTCACCAGAACGGCAGCGGCGTATTGATGCACGGCCCCACCTTCATGGCCAACCCGCTGGCCTGCGCCGTGGCGCTGGCCAGTATCGATCTGTTGCTGGCCTCGCCGTGGCAGCAACGAGTCCATGCCATTGAACAGCAGTTGCAGCATGAACTGGAACCATGCCGGGTATTGAATAGCGTCGCTGATGTGCGCGTCAAAGGCGCCATCGGCGTGATCGAAATGAAGCAGCCCATCGATGTGGCGCGGATGCAACAACAACTGGTCGCACAGGGGGTCTGGCTACGCCCGTTCGGCAGGCTGTTGTACGCCATGCCTCCCTATATCATCAGCCCGGCGCAATTAAGCCGCATCACCACTGCAATGACCGGGTGCGCACGCCTTGATTGAAGAATCGCGTCCTATCATCTCATCCCACATGTTGATGCCTCTAATCAAGGGCAGTCTGGCCATGATGGCGATCACGATGGGTTTTATGTTGCATTTGAATAGCTACTGCTCAGGCCTTCGGTCAACTCGACAGTGGTTGCTTGCTGAACGCCTGCGCCTGAGCACATGACACTGAAACAACTCAGCACCAGCAACCACGATCGCGATGCGGTCGGCATGACCTATGTCTATCCGGTCATTTCGCGCCGCGCCGGCGGCGTCTCGGTCGGTGTGAACCTGAATCCGAATAACGCCTGCAACTGGCACTGCGCCTACTGTCAGGTGCCCAACCTGGTGCGCGGCGTGGCCCCCGCGATTGATCTGCAACTGCTTCGCTCGGAACTGACCACCATGCTGGAAGATATCCGGCACGGCACATTTATGACCCGACAAGTGCCGGCCGACTGCCGAAAATTGTGCGATATCGCCATCTCCGGCAATGGCGAGCCAACCAGTTGCGCCGCTTTTGACCGGGTAGTCGATCTGATTGTGGAGGTTATGCAGCAGTTCGATCTATCGATACCGCTGCGCCTGATCACCAACGGCTCCTATGTCCATAAAGCGCATGTCCGACGCGGCCTGGCCCGCATGGCCGAACATCGCGGCGAAGTATGGATCAAGGTGGATCGCGCCACCGATGCCGGCATCGAGCGCATCAACGGCGTCAAACTCGATGCGGTCCGATTGGCCAGACAGGTGACGACTGTCGCCAACATCTGCCCGAGCTGGATTCAGACC
>JALUYG010000178.1 GCA_027013105.1 Mariprofundus sp. | reverse complement strand
GGGAGTATGAAAGCCTGGGCGGCATCAAAGAGAACAATAATCCGGTACCGGCGCCGATTGCCGTGTTGCTTGCAATCATTGTCAGTACAGCATTTTTGTTGACATTGCCACTGTGGGGTCAGCGTCCGACTGCGGCGCTGTATGCAGATTATGTTGATCTGCTGAATACTTCTGAAGTGCAGCAGGTGCTGGATAACAAAGATCTGACTCCGCATCAGGCTGATGCACAGGCTATGAAGCTGATTGAGGATCGCCTCAGTCACTTCCCTTCGCCGTATGCATTTCAGCGCAAACAGCATATCATGACGATGGATCATCTGCGTTATCTGGCTCCGAAAATCACCAAGTTACGTGAATCTGGAGCGGATATGGAACAGTACTCTATTATTGGCCCGAACATCGTCAGGCAGAACTTCTTCCGCCTTGTTGATGGTAAGGTCGTGGCCAAGCAACCGTGGTGGGATGCTGGTTACACGATCGACATCTTCTATGTGATCTACTTCTTTTCCGTGGTGTTCTGCCTGATCAAGGGTTTACCCCCGACGTCTTGGGAACCGGATCACAGTAAAGCGCACTGATTGTCAACACCAATATAAAATTATATACAAGGAGAAACAGATGATTGACTTAGATATGCCTACAGCATGTGGTTTTGGCGTGTGTCTTATCGCATTCCTGGGTCCTTATTTTTACGGCTTCTTTCTGGATAAATATGAGAAAGACGCTCCGGATCCAAGGCGTCGCACGTTCTGAGACGTCTTTGCTACACCATCGCTAATGATAAAAAACGCGGCATCGAAAGATGCCGCGTTTTTTATATGCGGAGTGATTTCAAAAAACAGTTGGCCGAGGCAGCATAGTTAGCTAGGAGTATTCATAAATAGTTTGTGCATTTGCCTGCAACTAAACCTTAGCGGGTCGTTTATATGCGCTACTACCACTGTTTACGAATTTAGCCAGAAAAAAAGCCGCCCTTTTTAAAAGGGGCGGCTAATAAAAATCTAAGTAAAGAAGTATTGCGCTATTTTGTCATACTATTTCTGACAAATGGGGCTTTGCCAAGGTTTAAGATGTAATTAGTGATTATCAGTGTTTATCGATTTGATTCATACGATTAACTGCCGGAGTGGCGGCCAAGTAAATCAGGCCTACGGCAGCGTAAAAAATAATCGCCGCAATAATAAAGGTAGTGAGCTGTGAATTGAGATCCATCAAATTCCTCCCGTAAGAAAATGTTGCCAAACAATAATCCTCTTCAATTTAAAAGCAACAATTTTATTTGATTGACTGGAGACTGGCAAATCGAAAGGCTCAGGATATACTCTCGCACCTGCTGGCTGTGGCTGGCATGAGTAAGATGACAAACAGACCATTCACTTGTCATTTCTGGATAGTGACTGTGTGGCACTGGTATCAGGGTTGAGCGAACGAATGAATGATTCACGATGGCAATTTTTTATAAAGGCTCTGGCCTCCACAGCGGCGCTTTTTGCATACCTTGTCGCAGCGCCAGGTTCGGCTCTGGCGTACGGAATTGATGATATGGTCGGTGATAAGTGGCGTGTCGGCACCTTCCTGTTTCTGGTGTTCGGCATGATACTCTATGCTACATTTGTCTTCGTCTATATGCGCAATGCACATGGAAAACTGAAGAAAGGTGAGTTTATTATGCTTTCGACCATTCTTGGCGGCGTCATGCTTGGATTTATTGTCTCGTTTGTTCAGTTTGTGCAGGGATTTCTGTTGTGAGATTATGCCATCTGCATCGCTATGCAGTTATTTATTGCGTTACAGTTTAAGATGATACTGTTCAAGAAACAATGACAGGCCTGTTGGCCTGAAGAAGTAAATCAGGAGCGTAGTTATGCAAGGAATTGATCAATACATGAACCAACTGGGCGAAGGCTGGACGATCTATATCTGGATCATTTCCGGCGTGGCCATTGTGATTGCAGCCATTGTTGGCGTGATCTGGGCATCAAAAAATCGTCAGTTTGATGAGGATATCAAATATCTGGTGTTTAACAAGGATGATCAGGAGCGCATGGAGCCCGGTGAATACAAAAAGAGCCGAGAAGTGCTGGATAAGCAGATGAAAATGCGTGATGAAATGCTTGAAAAGCAGTATCAAGAGCGGCAGAAGCGACGGTCCTGATTCATGGCGCTTCGCCGTGGTGAAGTAGGTATTTATACGCTGATCGCGGTTGTGGTGATCGGCTTTGCGATCTACAATTATCTGCAATTGCAGCTACATCCGGTCAGCGAAGATCCCGGCGTGCCGTTTTATTCTACAGCCAGTCACGAAGTGGAGAGAGCCGCAACAGAGATCATTAAGCGCGAAAATTGCCGTGATTGTCACACGCTATGGG
>JALUYG010000177.1 GCA_027013105.1 Mariprofundus sp. | reverse complement strand
CGCACCCAGCCGCCGGCAAGATTCCCGGCCATGGCATGCACGGATGCAGCATATTGGCTGTATCGTTGCACCGCAGAATCTTCAAGACTGACATAAACGGTATACTGCCCGGCCGGATGATCCAGCCGCTTGAGTAGCTGTTTCGCCTTGTCGATATGGGCGCGATCGTCATCCACAATCAACACCCGGCGCGATGGCACAGCCGCAACGCGCCCCTGCTCGGAGAGTTGTGTTTTAACCGCATCGGCCGCTTCCTTCAGCGGCAGAAAATAGACTTCCAGCAGATCGCTTGCCGCCATGGCTGGAGCTGCAAAACAACCCCAACCCACCAGCGCCAGCAGCAGTGCTGTCAACTGCCGCCTCATTGGGCGTACTCCGGCTTTGGCTCCATCAGGCTGCATGGATCCTCGTGAATCAGCACCTCGGCGTCGGGATAGGCGTCAAGGATGCTTGCTTCAACACTGTCGGCAATCTGGTGGGCCTGCATCAGCGTTAAATTGTCGTCCAGTTCCAGATGCAGTTGAATAAACACGGTGGTGCCTGATTTGCGGGTGCGCAAATCATGCAGTCCTTTTGCATCGGGGTGGTTGCGCACAATGGATTTAATTTTTGCCCGCTCGTCATCGGGCAGCTCCCGATCCATGAGCAGGTCCAGCGATTCGCGTGCAATGCCCCAGGCGCTATAGAGAATATAGCCGACAATGGCGATGGCGAACACGGGATCGAAACCCGGCCAGCCGTAGGAGGCCAGAATCAGAGCGATAATGACGCCGGCATTGATCATAAAATCTGTTTTATAATGCAGATAATCGGCCTTGATCGCAGTTGAACCGCTTTGGCGAATCACATGGCGCTGAAACAGCAGCAGGCCGACTGTCGCCACGATCGAAAAAATCATCACCGAGACGCCAACGCCCAGCGCTCCGACCGGCTGCGGATGAGAAAAACGGCCAATCGCCTCCAGACTCAGAAACACGGCGGAACCGGCGATAAAGGTCGATTGCCCCAGCCCCGCCAGCGCTTCGGCCTTGCCGTGCCCGAAACGGTGCTGCCTGTCCGCCGGCTCCAGCGCATGACGAACCGCCAGCAAATTAACAATGGCGGCGGCGGCATCGAGGCATGAATCGATGAGCGTGGCGAGCAGACTGACCGAGTCGGTCATCAGCCAGGCCACGGTTTTGGCGACAATCAACACCACGGCGACCGACGTTGAAGCATATGTCGCCATGCGCATCAGATGCGCCGCATGATCCGAAGGAGATACCTGCATCGCCATATTTTGACGATAAAGCAGGCAATAATAAAGCGCGGCAATTGACTCGGCCGTCAATCACCGACTGCGCCCGATGATGCGAGGCATGACAAGCCGGCCTTCCGCCCGCATGATAAGCCCATGCGGCAGTTAGCTTCTCCCCACCACAACGACCGGCCGGATGGCATGGCGATTGATCTGATTGTTCTGCATGCCATCAGCCTGCCGGCCGGTCAGTTTGAAACCGGCTATATTGATGATCTGTTCACGGGCTGTCTGGACTGTTCGGCCCATGCCGACTTTGAATCGCTGCAGGGGCTGCGCGTTTCAGCCCATTTTGTGGTGGATCGCCTCGGTGAAATCACGCAATTCGTCGCCTGCGACAAACGAGCCTGGCATGCCGGCCAATCGGAATGGCAGGGCAGGCGCGGCTGCAACGATTATGCCATTGGCATCGAAATGATCGGCGACGAAGCGCAACCGTTCACCACCGCGCAATATCGTGAAACAGCCCGATTATGCAAAACGCTGATGCAACGCTTTCCGACCATCAGCAGTGAGCGCATTGTCGGCCATCAGGATATTGCGCCGGGCCGCAAATGGGATCCCGGCAAGCAATGGGACTGGCATCATTTCAGGCGTTCCCTGGCCCACATCAGCAACACGGCGCTGGAAATACTATGATTGCACCATGATATCACTAACCCAGCATAGCCGGAACCAAACAGGAAGATATCATAATCCCAGCCACTGATTTCACGAATTAACACTGATTATAAAACCTCCAGGACGCCTTCAGCATATTGCCTTTTAATTCGTGTACATTCGTGTCATTCGTGGCCAGGTTTGCTATTCTTGAAATAAACACTTTACCTGTTGATTAAGGAATCTGCTAAAACCACTGCAGTTCATTGAATGTCTTCACCAGCGTTTATGGCGGCACGCAATAGCTGCTTCTGCCGGATGGCTGCCGTTTCGGTTTTTAACTGGCCGCAGGCGGCGGAAATATCGCGTCCCTTCGATTCGCGCACCACGACCACCTTGCCGGCCTCGGCCAATTTGGCGCGGAAGGCGGAAACTACGGCATCATCCGGCCGTTTAAATTCACTGCCGTCAAACGGATTG
>JALUYG010000176.1 GCA_027013105.1 Mariprofundus sp. | reverse complement strand
TGCCTGATCATATCGATCACCAGATCCAGCAAGGTGGCAAACATTCGGCAGGAAATGGCGAACATTGAGGATTTTGTCTCCAGATATGCGGCGATACGCGTAAGCGACGCAGCATCAGCATCCGTAACGACCACAGTTGTGAAATCAAAATCGGCGTCTCTCTCCATCCGCAACACCGGTTGCATGTCCAGTCCGCGCCATGGAAATGGCAGCTCCCGCCGGGCAAAAAAAGCGATCGTTCCGGCTACGCCGGATACCACCGCGCGCGCCGCCTCAAATGATTTGAGAATATAATTGTAGGCCAACCGGGTCAGGTTTTTCAGCCAGGTCACACCTTTCCTTGTCACCGCAGTCAGCCAGCGCCACGCCCGCTTGATGCCATCCCAGATGCGTGAACCGATGCTGCGCAATTCATGCCAGACTTTCTGAATCAGGTCTTTCTCTCCCTGTTGATGCGCCCCCTCCTCGAGTTGCCGAAACAGCAGCTCACTGTCGTGCTGCATCTCTTCGTCATCATTCGCGAGTTGCTGATGGATAGCGCTGAAAAATCGTGGAAAATATCTGCTGACATGCTGTTTCGCCTTCATGGCGGCATGCGCATTGTCCTTCCGGTCAATCCAGAAGCGCTGCATGGCTTTGTACAGGCCGCCCCTCAATTCATAGCCGCGATCAACCGACTGGCGCATATCGGTGATCTGATAGCCACACGGTGCGACATTGTCGTATCCGAGCATCCATAGCTCCGCTTTGGTAAAATTGATAACAAATCGACAAGCCAGATCCAGTGGCGATGGCTCGGTGGTTGCCGGTTTTCTGCCCGCAGCTTCAGCGATCGGCTCTGATGCTGCCAGCAGAGAAGCCAGCTTATCCTGATCCATCAGCAGACTCAGGCTGTCGAGGCAGGGGCGAGCCGGCACCGCTTTATCGCGCCACTCAAACTGGGCGCTGACAGCTGAAAATGCCTGCAGTCCGGCATCAATCGCTGCATCATCAGGCGGCCCGTTTTTCGGATGCTGCGGGCAGAGACCGAATGCAAACAGTCGCAGCTGAACAGCCCGTTTGAGCGCCGGAGATGGCTGATCGTCGATAAACCAGCGCTCCGGCCTGGCGGGCGATTCAAAACTGACCAACTCCTGCAACGCCGTCCAGGTCTCCTCGCCAATCCAGCCATCGACGGAAAAATCGCTCACCGCCAGTTTCGCTTCCTGCTGAAAACGGATAATCGCCGCCTCCAGCGTTGGCCCGAGACTGGCCTGTCCGCTATCCCGCTCCAGATATCCGAGCATGAACAGCCGTTTACGAATCGTTTTTAATCGGGACACCGAGTAAGCGCTTTTATGCGCAGGCTTGCTGGTCGGCAGTGGTGAAATCACACCCTGTTCTACCGCTTCGGACAGTGCAGCGCCGAGCAGCGCATAGCGCTCCGGGAACGGCCGTGTTTCCAGTCCGATTCCGGTTTTTTCAAATCCTTCCGGCACATAGCTGATGTCATTTGGCAGATTCGGCATCTATTTTCCCGGTTTGAGTCCCACCATGCCGCCAAACAGCTCCAGCAGACCATGTCGCGTATCGATTCCCGCCTTCACCGCCGCCGAATGCACTTTTTCGATATCTCCCGAAAAATCGCCATCCGGAACCAGATTGATCGCATCCCCGTCGAACATCATTTTGGTGACAGCCCGAAGCTGAAGGTTTTTACTTTGATCTGTTGCATCAGCCAACAACGTCTCAAAATCTTTCATTTTTGCTTTTTTTGTTCCGTTGCCTGCATCCACCTGCTCGAGATACAGCTCAATGGAACCGCTATAGGTCTGCACCTCCAGCGAAGCAAGATCTCCAACCGCATTTTTTAACGTGTCCAGAGCTTCTTTTAGTCCAGCCATCATTTCCTCCTTTTTTCGTGATCACCTGATTCGGTTGCGCAGGCCGACCACACACCTTGCCCAACCAAGAGATAATTCCTTCATCTGTTGATGAAATACGCGCATGTGCGCCGAAACTGAAATCGCCTCATGCTTGATATTGTTGCCGTCGGGGATATGGATTTGATCCAACGCGATCCGGCGCAGGTTCGTATTGGCTTCGGCGTACTGAACAAGCTGATCATACCCCATGCTTGCAAGCGGTTTGTCCGCCGGCAGCTTGAAAGCGCCGGCATAGGTGCGCACCTGTATTTGTTCAGGCTGCTTTTTGCGCAGCCACTCTTTCAGTTTGGCAATCGCCGTGCGAAGCCCTTTCATGCGCCGCCTCTGGGCGGCTTATTGCCGGCAGCTCGTAAACTCAGCGCCTTGCCCAGCACCGGGCTGCTCATGCGCCGCTGTCCCGCCCCAGAATGCATGCATAGTTGATAATCGAGTGATCATACCGCAGATCGGGGCCATCCACATCGGCGATTTTCATCTCG
>JALUYG010000175.1 GCA_027013105.1 Mariprofundus sp. | reverse complement strand
TACACAATCCTATTGATAGTGTTAGCTGGCTCGATGTTCAAAAGTTTATCCGAGTTCTTAATTCAAAAACTGGAAAGAAATACAGATTGCCAACAGAGGCTGAGTGGGAGTATGCAGCAAGAGCCGGCAGCAGCAGTAAATGGAGTTGGGGTAATTCTAAAAATCTTGTAAGTTCGTATGCTTGGTATAGAGATAATTCAATTGGTAAGACCCACCCCGTTGGTCAAAAGAAGCCTAATGCTTTTGGATTATATGATATGCATGGCAATGTATCTGAATGGGTTCAAGATGGCAGGCATGATAGTTATCAAGGTGCTCCAAGCAATGGTACAGCTTGGTTGCCAGATGCGCATTCATTTAACCAATATACATTACGAGGTGGCTCTTGGGAAGATGAGCCAGACTATATTCGTTCAGCATCTCGAAGCTTTGGCGTGCAAGATTATGGGGCCAATACTTACGGTTTTCGACTTGCCCATGACTAATTCTTTTTGTGGGCTTTTACCACTGATGGTGATGGTATCACACGGTATTGAGTCGATGGACAGTGGTGTGTGTGTGATATGAAAACATGGGTGATGATGGTGAGTTGTGGTCTATTGTTGCTGTTGGGTGGTTGTGACTCGGATGATTCCGGTATGAGCTTTGATGATCTGCAACAGCTCGATCAGAGTGAGCAATCGGAACTGCTGGCACTCTCCGAACAGGCTGCGAAAAACTGGAACTTCTCCTCGGCAGAAGATTACCTCGCGCAGGCCGAAGAGAAGGGCTATGCGCCGGATACGATTGAGCACACCAAACAGGTGATTCGCACACAGCGGCAGGCATACCGAAAGGATCAAGAGCGTAAAGCCGAAGCACGACGGCGTGAAGAACAGCGGCGATTGGCTGAAGCGCAACGCTCTGGTGGTGGCGGTTCAAGCGGTGGTGACCTAAAAAACTGGTGTTTGGCTGCCAGCGGCAAGTTCCCCGACTTTTGTTATAACATCCATGATGGTGATATGAAAAATGCATGTCTGGGCATGACCAAATACCCGAACAACTGCTATAGCATCAACGATGGTGATCTGAAGAATGTTTGTCTGGGCATGACCAAGTATCCGAACAACTGCTACAGCATCCATGATGGGGATCTAAAGAACCTGTGCATGAGCAGAGCCGAAGGATCAAATTTTTGCTTTTCCATCCATGACAGTGATTTGAAAGCGGCTTGTCTGGGAATTTCTCAGTCATCTGATTCTTGTTACACTATTCACTAAGCTTAAGCCGCCGATCCGTTTATGTTTGAGATAGGTATTCCACTGATTGATGCGGCTGGCGCTGATGATCTGGAACGGGTCGAGGAATGTCTGGCGGCTGGTGATGATGTTGAGGTCAGAGATGATGGTGGGCGCACGCCGCTGATTGCGGCGGTGGGTTATGGTCATGATGATGAAGCGTCACTGGCTATCGCTATGCGATTGCTTGAGGCCGGGGCAAGGGTGGATGCGGTCGATAAGTTTGGCCGATCCGCGATCTGTTTTGCGGCTTCTGAAGCCAAGGTGGATATTGTTCAGTTGTTTCGCGCAAAAGGCGTTCGCATCATGGATCATCTGTCATTGCGGGCTTTTGTTTCCCGCTGGCCAAGGCGGATGGATGCCAGTAAAAACAAACCAGCATGTTTTCAGCAGGTGTTTGACTGGCTGATTGATGAGAGCCCACCTCTGGATGCCGTGGATGATGAAGGGCGAACGGCATTGATTCTGGCATGCAGTGAAAATATTACCGATGTGGCGCTGCGGTTGATTGCGCTGGGCGCGGATGTGAATATTCAGGATGGCAGAGGCTGGAGTGCGCTGATGCGGGCTAGCCATCGTCGCAACCTTAAAGTGGTGCAAGCGTTATTAGAGGCTGGCGCAGATGCGAATGCGTTTGAAGATCGGGATAAAAAACAGAGTCTGAGCTGGGCGTGTTTAGAAAAACGCGCCTTTGATGTGGCGCAAGCCTTGTTGGCTGCTGGCGCAAATATCAACCACGCCGATAAAGATGGGCGCACGGCATTGATGGAAGCTGTTATTCCAGCCGAGATGGACACGGTCAGGCTGCTTCTGGAATCCGGGGCAGCTATCAATCAGCAGGATCATCAGGGCAAGACTGCGTTGGCTCATGCAGCCTATTGGCGGGATCACGAGTCGGTGATCAGGCTTTTATTGGAGCATGGTGCTGATGCTTTCGTTGCGGATTATACGGGACGATTGCCGCTGGATGTTGCGCTGGAGCGGAATCATGCCGGTGCTGTCGAAATCCTTGGCAATTTAGCAGTAACGAATCAAACAGGCGTGTCGGGCTGGAGCGAGTTGGCGCAGACGATTTTCAATCATGATAGATTTGGATTTAAGACGGCGCTGAGAGCCTGTACTGATATTCAT
>JALUYG010000174.1 GCA_027013105.1 Mariprofundus sp. | reverse complement strand
CACGCCTGCATAATTGAGCAGCGTATTGCCCTTGGCCGCAGCGCCATATGCCGCCACCGATCTGCCCGCCCTCTGCTGTTCGATCAGAAATGCGAGCAGATCGTTTTTCACCCGATCGGCGCGCTGCTGAAACTGCTGGTAGACCGGCAACGCCTGCAAACCTCCGCCAGCTTCCGCTGCAAGCACAGCATCCACTTCGTCAGTGACCGCGAAGTCGGCATCAGCGTGGCAACCATAGACCCTCAGACTGCCGCCATGGGTCGGCAACTGTTCGACATCGTACACCTTCAGGCCGACATGCTCGAAAATCCGGTTCACCGTGTAGAGTGAAAGGTAGGAGTAATGCTCATGATAGACCGTATCGAACTGATTCAACTGAATCAGGTTAAGCAGGTGCGGAAACTCCAGCGTGATCGTGCCACCCGGCTTTAATGC
Source organism: Mariprofundus sp. (assembly GCA_027013105.1). Classification (GTDB taxonomy): domain Bacteria; phylum Pseudomonadota; class Zetaproteobacteria; order Mariprofundales; family Mariprofundaceae; genus Mariprofundus. The sequence continues at coordinate 1,380 of JALUYG010000174.1, read as the reverse complement.
GGTTTTTAATCCACGCGTAAAATCATTGATATCCGGCACATGGGCATAGACATTGTTGCCGATAATCAAATCGGCCTGTCCTGCGTCAGCAACCAGTTGCTCAACCAGCGACTGACCGAAAAATTCGCGCAACACGGGTACACCCTGCGCTTCAGCAGCATCGGCGGTGCTATGCGTAGGCTCAATGCCCAGGCAGGGAATGCCGGCATCGACAAAATTCTTCAACAAATACCCATCATTCGAAGCCACTTCAATCACATGGCTGTTCTGATCCAGCTTCAGGCGCCCTGCAATCATCGTACAGTAGTCCGCCGCATGCCTGAGCCAGCCGGCAGATGTGGATGAAAAGTAGGCGTAGTCCTCAGTAAACAGCTCATCGGAACGCGCATAGTCTTCAGTCTGCACCAGCCAACAGCCATCACAAACATACAACTTCAACGGAAAATACAGTTCAGGCGCATGTAGATCGTCCGGCTTCAGATAGGCATTGGAGGGCGGCGCGAAACCGAGGTCGAGAAACTGATGTTCAAGCCGTTTCCCACAGTGACGGCAGTTCATAATTCAACCCCACAAAATGCTTTATCAATCAACGGATGGCGCCTATCCCGCTCGGAAAGATCCGTCGCAGCACGTGGCCATGTAATGGCCAACTCGGGATCATCATGGCGCACTCCACCTTCGGCAGCCGGTGCATAAGCGGCCGTATGCAAATATAACAGCTCACTGTCCGGCTCCAATACCTGAAAACCGTGCGCACAGCCTTCCGGTATCACCAGCATGCGCGCATTCTCTTCAGACAATTCAACCGCATGCCACTGCAGAAAGGTTGCCGAAGCTGCGCGCAGATCGACCGCCACGTCAAACACCCTCCCCTTCAGACAGCGCACCATTTTCATTTCAGCATGTGGCGCATGCTGAAAATGCATGCCACGCACCGCGCCGACCTGAACAGTCCGGGAGTGGTTAATCTGAACAATACGGCGTTCGCCCAACAGACCAGCAAGCGCATCCTCACAAAACAGCCGGGCAAACGCACCCCGGTGATCCATGAAGCGTGCTGTTTCAACGACCGCCACCCCGTCGATAGGCGTTGCCGCCAGTTTCACAATGCCACCCGGGTCTGGTAATCCGCCAACTGCCGCATGGAGCATGCCACCATATCGGCGCCATCACGATAACAACGATACCATTCTGCAATCCATGAGATAGCCTGCTCCAATTCAAGCACCGGCCTCCAGTTCAGCTCGCTCCTCGCTTTGCTGCAATCGAGTTTCAACAGATGTGCTTCATGCAGGGCCTCCCTGCCCGCTTCCACCTGCCATTTTACATCGCCCCAAAGAGCGGAAAAGCGCTCGACAATCCATGCAACATCTCTTGCAT
>JALUYG010000173.1 GCA_027013105.1 Mariprofundus sp. | reverse complement strand
TCAGCCAAGTCTCTTTCAGTATTTACATCCAGATTGGCACATTCTCGGGCCAGACGACTTCTATCCAGCCTTGCCAGCTTCTCCTCAATCGCTTGCTGAATTGCCCTGCTTCGATTTGAAAAAAAGTTTTCAGATACCAGGGCATCCAATCTGACCAACAGTCTATCATCAATACTTATTGCAACTTTTGCTTGCCCCATGATGCACCTCTCGTGTGAATAGGAATAGTATGACAATATATCATACTTTATTTATTTGTCAAATAAACAAGAAATAACAATTCCGGGGTTGAACGCACCCCACGAATCACCGGCATGCGTAGATAGACATAGCCACGTTTACTGATGCTCAGCAACCTCGGCTTATCGCCGCTGGAGTGCTGGCGTGGAACCAGTCCCAGCCAGGCTGCCATCCACGCGGGTGGATGGCATGTGTTTTAAGTCCGGAATCGGCCCTGATTTTCCAGAAACCACTGATACGTGCTTTGTAAACCATCTTTCAGAGATACACTTGCCTGCCAGCCGAGCTTTTTCAATCTGGAAACATCCATCAGTTTTCTCGGCGTGCCATCAGGTTTGCTGCTATCCCAGACAATATCACCCTCAAAACCAACAACTGCCGCCATGGTTTCTGCAAGCTCCCGAATGGTGCAATCCACGCCTGTCCCCACATTGATATGCGACAGCATCGGCTCTGTATGCGCACGATACCGATCAACATCCAGATTCATCACATGCACCGATGCAGCCGCCATATCATCGACATGAAGAAATTCGCGCTTGGGCGTTCCACTACCCCATATCCTTACTTGAGGTGAGGTGTGAGATGAAAAGTGTGAGGTGTGGCCCGCTTGGCGGATCAGACCGAGATCTTCCAGTTCAGAATCGGGAATCGGGGCATCGCGACGATCTATAATCCGGATAGCTTCAATATCTCCATCCTGAGCCAGCTTCGCCAGATGAAAACGGCGCATCAGGGCAGGAATGACATGCGAATTATCCGGGTGAAAATTATCATTTATACCATACAAATTGGTTGGCATGACACTGCGATAATCGCGGCCATATTGACGGTTGTAACTTTCACACAGTTTAATGCCGGCAATTTTGGCAATCGCATAAGGCTCGTTGGTCGATTCAAGCACGCCGGTGAGCAGCGCCTCTTCCCGCATGGGCTGAGGCGCCATTTTCGGATAGATGCAGGATGAACCGAGAAACAGGAGCTTCTGAACCCCATTCGCATGCGCGGCTTGAATGATATTGGCTTCTATCATCAGGTTCTGATAAATAAATTCCGCCGGATAGCTGTTGTTGGCATGAATACCGCCCACCTTTGCCGCCGCCAGATAGACCTGATCGATTTTCTCGGCTGCAAAGAACGCATTCACAGCCTGCTGGTCGGTCAGATCCAGATCGGCATGGGTACAGGTCAGCAGGTTTTCATACCCACATCCCTTTAATAGTCGGAAAATGGCCGATCCAACCATCCCCCGGTGCCCTGCAATGTATATCCTGGAGCTCTTTTCCATCACTACCTCAAAACAACTTCATCAAAATCATTAGCCACGAATTTCACGAATGAACACAAATTTTTAATTCCAACAAGTATTAACCTACTTACTCTCGGATCCATCCGTGAACGTCTGCATCGTAGCCAATCACCTCTTCAATAAACCAATCTTTTGTATTCTACACTCCTGCTACCCATGTTGATGAGTAGACCGAGTTTTATGCCTGTGGCTTTCAAATAATTAAGCAGCTGAGCTTCATGCAGTCGACTCAGCTTATCTACCGCCTTTAGTTCAATAATAATCTTGCCATCCACCAATATATCTGCGTAATAACAGCCTATATTATCACCTTTATACGAGACATTAATTTCTTTCTGGGCCTCAACCTTGATGCCGCGCAGAGCAAACTCTTTAACCAAAGCATTCTCGTACACCTTTTCCAGAAAACCAGATCCAAGCACATTATGCACTTCAAACACGGCCGAAATCACCTGAAAAGATAACTCTTCATAAACTATATCAGCCACCAACCCATCTCCCCCAAGCTTTAGCCACTGATTTCACGATATGAACACTGATTAGAAACCAGTAAAAACATTACTTTTGATCTATTCGTGTCATCCGTGGAATTCGTGGCTCAGCTTTTGACCGTGGTTCTAAGCTTTAAAACCATTAGCCACTGATTTCACGAATGAACACGAATTTTAATTCCAACAAGTATTAACCTGCTTACTCTAGGATCCATCCGTGGAAGTCTGTGTACATTCGTAGCCAGTTCCTGATTCACTCATGTGCGACCGGCACGTCATGGCCGTGCTGTTTAAGCAAAGCAATGCGCCGCGCAGCCTTTAGATCTTCGGCCACCATCTCTGCACACATCTCCTGCACTGTGATTTCAGGCACCCACC